>JABMPH010000396.1 GCA_013203805.1 Bacteroidota bacterium
ATGCACCGTGGTACCAACAAGATGTAAAAATAAATAATGAGCTTGCAAAGAATCTAGGTTTTATGAAGGTTTCTGAAATGAAATCGTTTATTGCCCGCGAAATTGAAAACTACGTTCAACGTGGTGGATTTTTATTTGCTATGTGTGCGGCTACCGATACTTACGATATTTCGCTGGCTGCCACAGGAATTGACATCTGCGAACAAATGTTTGATGGCGACCCGGCAGATAAACAGGCGCAAGAAAAACTGGATTTTACCCGCACATTTGCCTTTAAAAACTTCCTCTTAGAAAAAAGTCCATACGAATATGAATTCTCAGATATTGACGCTACCACAACACGAAAAGTAATAAGAGAAAACGATTATTTCACCCTCTTTGATTTTTCGGCAAAATGGGATCCTATTCCAACAATGCTTTGCCAAAACCACAACAACCTGATAAAGGGTTTTATGGGTCAAACAACTTCGTACCGAAAAGAGATTTTAAAACCTAATGTTTTGGTGTTGGGAGAAAACAAACCTGCCCGCGAAGCCCGATACATACATGGCGAAAAAGGCAAAGGTTTCTGGACCTTTTATGGCGGCCACGACCCTGAAGATTATCGACATTTAATAGGCGACCCACCAACAGATTTAAGCTTGCATCCCAACTCTCCGGGGTATCGTTTAATTTTGAATAATGTTTTGTTTCCTGCGGCTAAGAAGAAGAAGCGGAAAACTTAAAATTACAAAACTTCAACAAGGTAATTCATAACTTATAATTTAGAATAAGCTACTGATTTAACTGTTGATTATAGAATTCAGCAAGTCTCTTTAAATCTTCAGTATTTTTAAACTTTATATTTTCTTTTTTAATAAACTCAGGAATTCCTGATCCCTTGCCTTTAAAAAAAAGGGTCAAATCCTTTTTACTATTAATTCTAACTGCAGGTAAACTATCTAATTTAAAAAAATAGGAATCATTTAGATCGATAAATTTTGCTGGTTTTGCTTCAGCAATTCCATTGGAGGGTTGTGCAGATTTTAAATCAGTATTTTTTTTTGCTAATACTTTACACTTATTATCAAATAGTACAACAAAGTAGGCACCTTGCTCATTTACAGGTTTTGATTCTGACAATTTAAATAAAGAATAAATAAACCGAACATCACCCATTTCAATGTATTCTATTTTTTCAGGAAAAGCGATGGCATAAATATCATTTTCTTTTTTGAAATGAATCTCACCGGCATATTTATCAAACTGTACCATTTCTTCAAAAATTTCATCATCCTTCAATTTAATATTTCCTTTCTTAAAATCCTCAAACATAAAAGGGTTACCTTCAATGTTCTGATAGGTGTTATTTCTAAGACCTTCAACATCATCTTTCAAACGTAGCTTTAAAAGGATGTCTTCAACTCCTATTGCTTCAATTTGAGCTTGCGCAATACTTGTTGATGTAAAAATGAATAAAATAGAAGCAAGAATAATAGTTACTTTCATAATCTACAAATGTTTTAAATTATAATAAAAATAGGGATTAAGATACTTGGTTACACAAATATCTCAATCCCTAAAAATAATATAAAAATAAGAAATAAGCCGCTACATCAACGGCTTCTTTCTTATTTTATCGATGCAAATTAATTTGCAACTGTAAATGTTTCATGGAAAATCCTATAACCACCACTACCCATATAGTTATAATACAATTGAATTGTTCCGGTAGCCGGATCATATGAAGAAACCAATTCAGGATGATCAGGAACACCCAAAGAAACATCATACGACCAAGTATCAGAAACCACAAAAGTAATGGAGTTGTCAGAATTAATAGTTATCCAACATTCATTATCCCATACTGCAAATTCAGTTTTACATGTGTTGGCACTTGTGGCAATTAATCCTTTTTCGTTTGTCTCCTCTACTGCAATATTATTGGGATAGTCCCCAACAGAAGGATGGTGATAAAGAATATGGGCATTATAATCACCAGCAAAGAAATTGGCTACACCAATAGCTGTTTTAGCACCATTTTTGACACTTCTTCCATCTTCCATAATAGATACATAGGAAAGAGTCCATGAATCTCCAATTAAAAGTTCACTTTCATCAGCAGGCATTCCAAGACCATTAATTAATGCAGCATAATCCAATGACATGGATTTAGTAACATTATCGTTAGCGTTGGCAGAAGCTACATCAATAGTTCCATGCAACACTTCAGCTTTGCCTGTATAGGTTTTATACACTTCAATGGTTACAATCCCCGGACCTTTTGGAATATCAACTGATACATCAAAAGTTGTAGTTCCCCCCAATTTGTATGGGAAAGACTTTAATGGAGATACAAGACCTCCTGTCTGAACATCGCCAGTCATAAAATCATCGTACGTTTGTTCACACGAAGTAAACATCAGTGCCACAATTGCCAGACTTAAAAAAGAAAATATTATTTTTTTCATAATAGTATCGTTTTATATATTAAAAATTATCGACTACATCCCACCATACTTTGGTATTTAAGTCGTCTGCACCTTGTCCTGCCACTGCAGCATCCAAGTTTGAAGGATTTCTTGCAGCCTCGTCAGAAGGATAATAAGCCCTTACCGGTATTTTACCACCATTTTCTCCTGATATTGCTGGTGTTAGCACAGGATATCCTGTTCTTCTCCATTCAAAAGCAGCTTGCAGTCCTTGATCGAACATTGCAACCCATTTTTGCGTTGCAATTTGCTCAAGTCCATTTGCTGGATCATAATCATAAGTACCACCCCAATCAACAAAATCTACCCAGGCGAAATCGTAAATATCGTCATCAGCACCCATACCCCAACTAACAAATGTACTTTCCCAACTACCAAGAGCATCGGCAAAAGTTCCATCTGCATTATACTGGTCCCACGAAGCTTTGATTCCATCATGATATGCTTCTTCAGCAACATCATCTCCTCCAGGAATAAATCCTCTGGCAGCAGCTTCAGCTTTAATAAACAATACTTCTGCATAACTCATTAGCATACCAGGTGCATTTGCCCGAGTAAAATATTCTCCAATTTTTGAAGTCTCTGCTAATCCATTACCTAAATATTGACCAGCATCAGCAGAAAGCATACCATTTGGCATTCCAACCCAATCGCCTGAATTAGCGGCCATTTCAGCATAAACAACAACACGATAGTCTGGACTTGGTGCATCGGTATATAAGTAATTAACTATAGTATTACTTACTCTATGATCATCTCTTGTTTTTCTGTTTTCATTAAACGGATGATTATTTGGTGCTGCACCTAAATAAATTAGAGCTGCGTTATCACTATTACTAGAAATTATTGTAGAAGAACTGTTGAAAATTGCAGTCATTGCAGCAGAAGGATCAACTTTGTCTGACTGTCGCATTAAGAGACGTAAACGCAAAGAGTTAGCAAATTTCTTCCATGCCATTAAGTCACCATCAAACAAAATATCTCCACCAATTTCGGCACCATCATCAAGTAAAGTACTTGCTTGTTCAAGATTAGCCAAAAGAGCTACATAAATAGATTCTTGTTTATCGTATGCCGGTGAAAGTATTGCCTCATCCGCACCTCCAAGGAAGGCTTCAGTATAAGGAACATCACCCCATTCATCGGTAACTACAGACATAATATAACTTTTCAATATCAATGCTACTGCCTGATAAGATGAATTACTGTTTTCAACTCCAATGTTATAAAGCAATTGCATATCCATACCAGAAGAAGCATATAAACTACTCCAGGCAGCATTAATCACGCTCATTCTAGGAATATATCTATCTTCGTCAGTATATTGAACCTTTGCCATATGTTGTACCCAGGCAGATCCCATTTCATGTCCAAAAAATATGTTGTGAACTCTGTCGGTCATTGATTCTATAGCGTTGGTCAATAACATATCAGGAGCTGCCTGAGAAAGACCAGGTTTATTGGAATTTGTATTTATCTTCTCAAAATCCTCCGTACAGCTAATGCTAAAAACGAGAAGCATTAATAAAGTAGCTGCACTTAAATATATTTTATTTCGATTCATAATTTTCTATATTTATAATTATTAAAATTTGCAACTAACACTAAAGCCTAAACTTCTTGCAGAAGGTAACTGACCATATTCTAATCCTTGAACATTACCAGAGCTAAAGGCAGTTTCAGGATCAACATGAGGAACTGATGTACTTAATATAGCTAAGTTTCTACCAACCAACGAAATATTCACGTCTTTAATTGGTGTTCTTGGAATAGTTTTAAATGTATAACCAATTTTGGCTTCACGTAGTTTAATGTAACTGGCATCGAACACACTAGAAGAAGCAATGTCATTAGAATAAGCAGCTTTATTAAAACGTTCAGCATCGGCTACTACAGTGTTAGTAACAAATCCACCATTACCGTCAGGCATTACGCCATTACCAACAATACCACCTTCGCGACCGATAAGAGTTTCGTCTAAAGCACCAGCATATCTACCCCAGGTTGTAGTCATTGAATATAAATCACTCCCTTTTCTCTGATCAATAAGGAAACTTGCTGATAAACCTTTATAAGTAAATTCGTTTAAAATACCAGCTATCCAATCGGGAGATGTACCTCCCAGAAGTTTTAGATCTCCTTGTGTAGGTAAGCCATCATAGTAAATAACATTTCCTTTAGGATCTCTTTCATAATCGTAACCATAAAGTTGCCCATAAGCTTCTCCGGGAATTGCCATAACATCTAAACTCCAATATCCGCCAAGCTCAAATTGCTCAATACCCTCAGCCAGTTCAACAACCTCGTTGTTGTTCTTGGCAAAGTTTACCGTAACATCCCATTTAAAATTAGCTGTTTTAACAGGCGTAATTCCTAATAACACTTCAATACCACTATTATCGATTCTACCGGCATTAATAGTTTTAGCAGTAAAACCAGTAGACCCAGAGATAGGAATATTCACAATTTGATTTTCAGATTTTGAATCATAATAGGTTACATCAAGTCTTAACCTGTCCATGAAGAATCTCATATCAACACCAAATTCGATTGATGTTGTTTGCTGAGGTTTAAGAGTTGAATTTGGTAAAGTGTTAGGAACAGCAAGGTTCAAAAGTTTTGGATCTGCATTCCAACTGCTACCAAAGCTAATAGTTGGGCTTAAGGCATAAGGATCGGTGTCTCCACCAACCTGAGCCCAACTTCCACGCACTTTCGCAAAAGATAGTACGTCTGATTCTATATCAAACATTTCTGTTATAACACCACTTAATGAAACAGACGGGTAAAGATAAGAGCTGTTTTCTATTGGAAGGGTACTAGACCAGTCGTTCCTTACAGAAAAGTCAACAAATAAAGCACCTTTATAACCCACCTGACCAAATGCATAAAGGCTATTCACCCTCTTTTCAGAAAGGTAATTTGAGGTAGTTGCAGTAACAGCAGAATTAGAAACATTGTAAACACCAGGAATAGAAAGCTCTGGAGCTGTACCACTAAGATAAGTATATCTTCTGTCTAGTCTGTTTCCCCCTATATTTACAGCTACGTCGAAATCTCCAAACCCTTTGTCAAATGCAATAAGAAAATCAGTATTAATTTCCTTGAAATTTTCAATAGCTTCACTATAATAACCTTGTCCATAATCCATGTCACCAATAAACCGTTGAGAAGAAGCCCAATTAGAATAGATATCACCACCTGATCTAACAAATGCACTTAGATAATCTGTAAATTTATAATTTACCATAGCATTCCCTATAAAACGATTCCTTCTCGAAGGGGCAAGGTTTTCGTAAAGTGTCATGTATGGGTTATTATGATAATTATGGCTCCAGTTAAATATTGTACCATCCTCATTGCGTTGTTTAGCCTTAAGCGCTGCATAATCAACATTTCTACCTGTCCAGGTAACCTGTTGCATAATGTTTTGGGCATTGTAACCATAACCAGGTTGGTTGTCGCTACCAGATGCAACATAATTACCTGAAGCGGAAAAAGTTAACTTATCAGTTGGACTAGATGCTGCACTGAAAGAAAGCGTTTTCTTTTTAAAATCAGTATTAGGAATCATTCCTTTCTGATCCAGATTTGTAAAAGAAAGTCTGAAATTTGTTTTTGCATCTCCACCTGTTAAAGAAACATTGGTCGAACTGGTTATCCCAGTTTCGAAAATATTTCTAATATTTTCAGGATGCGAAACCCATGGAGTTGGTTGGTAACTACCATCCTCATTTTGAGGAGAATTAAATTGAGGGATCATTAATCCAGCATCCAACTTTGGCCCCCAACTTTCATCAGATCCATCATTAATTCCACCACCTGCACCATCAACATACGAGAATTTACCAGCATTTCCTTGTCCATAACCATTTTGAAAATCAGGCAATCTCAAAGGATCTTCAAATGAAGTTGTATTAGTAACTCTAACCTCCATTTTACCGCCTTTACCTTTTTTGGTTGTAATAACCACAACACCATTTGATGCTCTGGAACCATAAAGAGCAGAAGCATTTGCACCTTTCAATATAGTAATAGTCTCAACATCATCCGGGTTAATATCACTTGCACCAGAACCCCTGTCAGTTCCACCAGTACCGGTAGATCCAAAACTAGAGTTATCCATTGGAACACCATCAATCACGAACAATGGCTGGTTGTTTCCATCCAATGAAGAAACCCCTCTGATAACAATCCGTGTAGATGCACCTGCTGCACCTGAAGTATTTGTAATCTGAGCCCCTGAAACGCGTCCTTGTAGAGAGTTAATAATATTAGTCTCTTTGGCTTTAGTAATGTCGTCACCTTTGACATCCTGTACTGAATAACCTAATGCCTTTTTCTCTCTTGAAATACCAAGAGCAGTAACTACAATCTCATCAACACCAATTGATCGAGACTCCAATGCAGCATTTACTGTGGTTTTTCCCTCGATAGCAACCTCTTGAGTTGCCATACCTACAAAAGAAAAAACCAGTGTACTGGCATCCGCAGGAATTTTTAATGTATAATTCCCATCAATGTCTGTAATCGTTCCAAGGGTTGTACCCTTAACAGAAACCGAAACCCCAGGAATCGATGAACCATCCTCAGATGAAGTAACCACACCGGTTAATTCAACAGTCTGAGCATTAGTCACCAACGATCCTATTAATAGGAGAATCGATAAAAAAAGCGCAATTTTTTTCATAGAAATAGTTTTAAATTAATAATTAAACAGCGTAAATAATAAATATTTGTTTTAGTTTTTGATCCCGGAAATTACATCCCCCAATGCAATTATTTCCGTTCCTTACAAGTTATGAATACCCAAATTCCTTCGAATTTCATAAATGTTAATAAAACTTAGCGGCGACAAATGTATAAAAAGAATTGAATTTTAAAAATGAATAAATACCCAATTACTGTTTTAAGTACAATTTGTAAGTAATTCATATAAGATAATATGAAAATAGAATTGACAAAAGAGGCATAAACCCCTAAGAGCAGTGCTTCTTGGAACATAGAAACATTAACTCTTTATACCTATAATTTTATTATTTTCTTGGTAATTTTCACATTACCCATTTCAACATCAACGTAATAAAATCCAGTATTCAATTGGGAAACATTTAACTCTCGAAAAAGATCTCCTTTTTCTAATCGTATAGATTGCAAAAGATTTCCGATTGAATTAAACAGTCTAAAACAACACCCCTTTTCATTTTCAAAAACGCTAACACTCAGCCTCGATAACACCGGATTCGGGAATATTAATATCTCATTTCCGTTGTTAAAATCGAGATTACTATTTGTTCCAACTGTTGAAATATCTGCCTCAAAAGATAACAGGGCATTATTAGCAAAATCACTTAAATCCCTAATTAAAGATAGATAGTAGGTTCTATTTTTTTCTAATTCAATTTGGGGGATTATTGTAATCAGTATTTTGTCGGGGTTAATAACTCCTTTAAATAAAACATCTTCTCCTTCAAAGTTATTTTTCCTAAAATTGCGGTTTATTCGCCACCTAACAAACAACCCTGGGATGATGCAGTTACTCTGGTTTTAACCTACGCCGAAATTAATTACGACATTGTTTACGACGAAAAAATATTAAATGGAAAACTTGCCGATTACGATTGGCTGCATCTTCATCACGAAGACTTTACCGGCAGCATGGAAAATTTTGGAGAGCGTACCAACATGCACCGTGGTACCAACAAGAGGTAAAAATAAATAATGAGCTTGCTAAGAATCTAGGTTTTATGAAGGTTTCAGAAATGAAATCGTTTGTTGTCCACGAAATTGAGAACTACGTTCAACGTGGGGGTTTTTATTTGCTATGTGTGCGGCTACAGACACCTACTGTATTTCGCTGGCTGCTACCGGAATTGACATCTGCGAACAAATGTTTGATGGCGACCCGGCAGATAAACAGGCGCAAGAAAAACTGGATTTTAC
>JABMPH010000397.1 GCA_013203805.1 Bacteroidota bacterium
CCCTTTCAACTTGCTGTCAAAACCGGTCAGCCCCATATATCAAAGAACTTCCATAAATAGAAAATGGATTGCAAAAGTACTGAATTAACAGTTATAATTTGAAATTATTATTGAAACAAAAGATATGTTAATTTTGATAATGAAAATTATAACATCAAAGGCTTAACATAAAGATTTACATCATCTATTGTAATCACATCAGTGCAAAGTATTATCATGCGTTCTACTACATTGTGCAATTCACGTACATTACCCGACCAATTATACTTCTGTAATTCAGTTAATGCCTCTTCTGTAATTGAAAATGGTAGCCGTCCTTGGGAAGCTGATATATCGGATATAAATCGTTTTACTAAAACAGGAATATCGTCTTTACGGTCTCTTAAAGGAGCTACTTCAATAATTATTACGCTTAGCCTGTGATAAAGGTCTTCACGAAAATTACCCTTCTCAATTTCATTCCTAAGGTTTTTATTTGTGGCTGCAATTATTCTTACATCAACATTAATGTCTTTTTCTCCTCCTACTCTTACAATCTTATTTTCCTGAAGCGCCCTTAGTACTTTCGCTTGTGCATTTAAACTCATGTCGCCAATTTCATCGAGGAAAAGTGAACCTCCATGTGCTAGTTCAAAATCTCCTTTTCTCTGCTTTATTGCAGATGTAAATGAACCTTTTTCATGCCCAAAAAGTTGGCTTTCAATTAATTCAGTTGGTATTGCAGCGCAATTAACTTCGATAAATGGTGATTTAACTCTTGTGCTTTGTTCATGAATTTGACGAGCAACCAATTCTTTACCAGATCCATTTTCGCCGGTAATTAAAACTCGTGCAGTTGTTGGAGCCACCTTAGTTATCATTTCTCGAAGAGATACAATAAAGTCCGACTCACCAACTATTTCATATTTATAACTTACCTCTTTTTTTAATTGGGTTGTTTGTGTTACCAACACTTTTTTGTCAACGGCATTTCTAACTGCAACGAGCAAACGATTTAAGTCCGGTGGCTTTACAATGAAATCATAGGCTCCTTTTTTTATGGCTTCTACTGCAGTATCAATTGTTCCGTGACCTGATATCATAATTATGGGTACATCGCTGAAAATCATAATTTTATCAAGTACTTCCATTCCGTCCATTTCCGGCATTTTTATATCAAGCAGTATGGCGTCATAAGTATTATCTTTTGCTAAATCAACAGCCTCAATACCATTGCTTGCTATATCAACATCGTGCTTCTCAAATTCCAGAATATCTTTTAATGTACGTCTTATGCTACTTTCGTCGTCAACAACTAGTATTTTTGCCATGAAGTTAAAAATTAATAGACAGTGTATAAGCTACAAAAATAAAACTAATGCTGTAGTTGGGTACGATTATTGTAAATATTATCACACAATTCGGTAGCTTAATTGTTAAGTTTGCCAACCTAATTTTGTTACTATCAGAATGAAAAGTATAACATATACAGCAATATTGATTTTATTTGTTTTTTTCACAACACCTTCTGTTCAATATGCTCAGTCGGTTTTTATGCAAAATAATGAAGCACGAAATAATGAACAATTTGCCTATCCATGGGCTGGAGGTATGGATGCAATTCAATACTGTGAGATAGACTTAAATATTGACGGGATTTTTGATTTGATTGCTTTCGATCGTAGGGGAAATAGGAGTATGTGCTTCATCAATAAAGGAACTCCCAATACTATAGATTATGAATATGCTCAAGAGTATTCTCAGTCTATTCCTGCATTTTCAGATTGGGTGATTTTTATGGATTATAATATGGATGGTAAGAATGATATTTTTACTTATTCGCCCGGTTATGCCAGCATGATGGTTTATAAAAATGTATCTGACAATTCCTTAAAATTTGAACGTGTTGTATATCCTTACTTAAAAACTTTATTACCAGGTGGGTATGTAAACCTATTTGTTACAAATGCTGATTATCCTGGGATTGCTGATGTTGATAATGACGGAGATTTGGATATTCTTACGTTTGGTGTATTGGGATCGTTTATTGACATGCATAAAAATATGTCGATGGAAAAATACGGAATTCCTGATTCACTTGATTATGAGCATTATACCTATTGCTGGGGAAGGGTTGCTGAAAACGATGAATCAAATCAGCTATTTTATGATACTTGTTTTGCAAGTGGTTCATTTGCACCCGTAACAGAACGAAAAGAAAGGCATACAGGATCAACACTTTTATTACAAGACTTTGATGATAACGGTCAGGTAGATTTGCTTTTAGGTGATGTTGACTACCCGAAACTGTTTGCACTATATAATACCGGTTCATCTGATAATGCTTATATTTCAAGTGCTGATACACTTTTTCCTAGCAATACCTATGCTATATCGTTATATTCTATGCCAAGTGCTTCATACATTGATGTTAATAATGATAATATAAAGGATTTAATTGTTTCACCTTTCGATCCTGGTATTGTGACTTCAAGGAATAAAAATAGTAGTTGGCTTTATATCAATAGTGGCAATAATAATCTTCCAAATTTTGAATATCCGGATATGAGTTTCATTCAAAAGGATATGATTGATGTTGGATCAGGTGCCTATCCGGTTGTTTTTGATTGGGATGGAGATGGTCTAAAAGATTTATTTGTGGGTAATTATGGATATTACATGTCTTCATATTATGTTAATTACACTCTACATTCTAATTTCCAATCCAAGATTGCATATTTCAAAAATGTTGGAACAATTGAGAAACCCATATTTCAACTTTGGGAAAATGACTTTGCCGGATTGGGTTCGTTGAATAAACTAGGATTAATACCAACTTTTAATGATATTGACGGAGATGGGAATACTGATCTACTGGTTGGAGATAGTGATGGTAGTATTATCTATGTTAAATATTTGCAAAATGATGTATTTGAGGTTGTCAGTGAGAATTATCTAAATATTGATATTGGTGAGTTTAGTGCACCACAGTTGTTTGATATAAATAAGGATGGATTAAAGGATTTGATAATTGGTGAGAAAGGTGGAAATATTAATTATTATCAAAATCAGGGAATAGGTGGGGTATCAGATTTTGTTTATGTAACGGATAGCCTCGGTAAGGTGAATGTAACCGATTATTCACTTTCGTGGGATGGATTTAGCACCCCTTCTTTTTTTAGGGATAATGATGGAACCACAGGATTGGTAGTAGGGTCGGAGCAGGGCAAAATTTTCTACTTCAAGGCAATTGATAATAATCTTAATGGAAAATTTATTGAGTCAGATCAATTAAATCAATTGCTCGATACTACAAATGTAGATTTCGACCGGGGAATGAGAACCGGAGCCTCGATAGTTGACTATTATTCAGTTGGTAAACTTGAAATGATTATTGGTAATTATTCAGGAGGACTTGAATATTTTAATGGAGTTGCTGATGTAAATTCAAGTATTATGAGCATTAAAGATAAAGATAAACTTAATATTTATCCAAATCCTGCAACGAATCAAGTTACAATTAACCTTCCTTATTTGTCAGATTGTGTTATAGTTTCAATATACAGTACAAGTGGTACGGTATGTTATTATAAAGATTACGATCACCAAGTAAATAAACTAAATATGGATTTATCTGATATTGAAAATGGAGTATATATTGTAGTAACTAAATGTTATAACAATATTTATACAAACAGATTGATTATTCTTAATTAGTATTTGTCCGCGTTTTTCAATTCATGGATATATCTTAAAGTTTTTGAATATGATTTTTTAAGCTCATTCTGAAATTTAATTGGTATAAACGGAAAACCAAAATTATTCCATGCTCACTTTTAACCCTAATATTCATCCCAACTCTTTACAATTAAGTCATCAAGTTTATAGTTAGTTATGGCATAGATAAAAGCACTGGCCAGACGGGCATTTGTGATAAGAGGAACATTGAAATCAACTGCAGCCCGACGGATGGTATAATCGTTGTATAGCTCTTTCTGACTGAGGTCTTTTGGAATATTTATTACCAGGTCTACTTTTTTATTTTTAATAAGATCGTAGGCATTGGGCTCTTTTCTTACATCCGGCCAATGAACTATCGACGATTTAATTCCATTCTTTTTAAAGAAATCGTGAGTTCCCTTAGTTGTGAAAAGCTTATATCCATGTGCAATTAATAATCTACCACTTTCCAGCAGCTCGGTTTTCGACCGCATGGGACCCGATGAAATGAGCACATTTTTCTTTGGAATCCTATAGCCAACTGAAAGCATAGCTTTTAGTATGGCTTCATAGTAATCATCACCAATACATCCAACTTCACCTGTGGAAGCCATGTCAACACCCAATACAGGGTCTGCCTTGCTTAATCTGGAAAATGAAAATTGTGAAGCTTTAACACCAATATAGTCGATATCAAAAAGTGATTTATTTGGTTTCACAACTTTTTGTCCAAGCATTATTCGGGTTGCGTAATCGATAAAATTAGTTTTCAGTACTTTTGAAACAAAGGGTAAACTTCGCGAAGCTCTTAAGTTACATTCAATAACTTTTATATCGTTATCCTTTGCCAGAAACTGGATATTAAACGGACCACTTATTTGGAGTTCAACAGCTATTTGGCGCGAGATTTTTTTGATTCTTCTTATGGTCTCAACATAAACCTTTTGTGGTGGAAACATTATGGTAGCATCACCCGAATGAACACCTGCAAATTCGATGTGCTCACTGATGGCGTAAACAATTATTTCACCTTTATCTGCAACAGCATCCATTTCTATTTCTTTTGCGTCTTCCAAAAATTTAGATACCACAACTGGATATTGTTTGCTTACCTGTGTTGCCAGATTTAAAAAATGCTCCAACTCATCTTTGTTGGAAACAATGTTCATAGCTGCTCCCGAAAGCACGTATGATGGACGGATAAGAACTGGGAAACCTACATTTTCAGTGAAATCAAAAATATCACCTATACTGCTTAACTCCTTCCATAAAGGTTGATCGACACCCAAGCTATCCAGCATTTCCGAAAATTTATGACGGTTCTCAGCTCTATCGATGAATGTTGGATGTGTTCCGAGTATATTGATATTTTCGTTATGTAAACGCATTGCCAGATTGTTTGGAATTTGTCCGCCTGTTGAGACAATTACTCCCAGTGGCTTTTCCAAATCAAGAATGTCGAGTGTGCGTTCAAGACTTAATTCTTCAAAATACAATCTATCGCTAATGTCATAATCTGTGCTAACGGTTTCCGGATTGTAATTTATCATCACCGATCTGTAGCCAAGTTTCTTAACTGTTTGAAGCGCGTTTACACACGACCAGTCGAATTCAACGCTGCTACCAATACGGTAGGCACCTGATCCAAGCACAATTACCGATTTGTAGTCGTTAAGATATTCAATATCATTTTCATCACCATGGTATGTTAAGTACAGGTAATTCGTTTGTGCAGGGTGTTCGGCAGCCAGTGTGTCGATTTGTTTAACAGATGGAATAATGCCAAATGCTTTACGATGGCTTCTCACCTGGAGTATTTCTATATCGGTACTACCTATTTGTTTATCCTTGAACATTATTTTTGCAATCTGAAAATCAGAGAAACCATTTTTTTTGCTTCTTAGAAGGAGCTCATTGGGTAGTTCGTTTAATGAATCAAAAGTTGTTAATTCGTCTTCATTATCCATTATATTGGATAATTTTTCAAGGAACCACCTGTCGATTTTTGTTTGCTCAAATATTTCCTCAACGGTCCATCCTTCTCTAAATGCCTGAGCAATTGCAAATATTCGTGTATCGGTTGGGTTCGATAAAGTATCTTCAATATTCTCGTCCGGGATTTCCTTGTTACCTGAAAAACCGTGCATTCCAAGGCCAACCATTCGTAATCCTTTTTGTATTGCTTCTTCAAAACTTCTGCCTATGGCCATTATTTCACCCACACTTTTCATGCTGGAACCAATTTCTTTTGATACTCCAAGAAATTTATTTAAATCCCATCGTGGTATTTTTACTACCATATAATCTAACGCTGGTTCAAAGAAAGCGGTGGTTGTTTTTGTGATGCTGTTTTTAAGCTCATGCAAGCCATATCCAAGGCCTAGTTTTGCTGCAACAAATGCTAGGGGATAACCGGTAGCTTTGGATGCAAGAGCACTTGATCGTGATAAACGGGCATTGACCTCGATAACCCGATAATCTTCTGATTCGGGATCCAGTGCATATTGCACATTACACTCACCAACAATTCCTACTGATTTGACAATCTCAATTGAAATTTTACGCAGTTTATGATATTCATTATTGGTTAGGGTTTGTGATGGTGCAACAACAATACTTTCGCCGGTATGTATTCCAAGGGGATCAAAGTTTTCCATATTGCAAACGGTGATGCAATTATCGTATTTATCACGAACAACTTCATACTCAACTTCTTTCCACCCTTTTAATGACTCTTCTACTAATATTTGATTTGAGAATGAGAATGCTTTGGTTGCTAATTGAATAAGTTCATCACGGTTAGCGCAAAACCCACTTCCCTGGCCTCCAAGGGTATATGCTGCACGGATAATAATGGGGAATCCGATTTTATCTGATGCATCCAGGGCATTTTCAATGGAAGTTACTGCTATTGAGTTTGGAGTTTTTACATTTATTGATTTAAGTTTGTCTGAAAATTTTTCGCGGTCTTCGGTCTCCATTATAGCTTCTACTGGAGTCCCAAGAACTTTAATATTATATTTTGAAAAAACACCTGTTTTATAAAGTTCAACTCCACAGTTTAATGCAGTTTGACCACCAAAGGCAAGAAGTACCCCATCAGGCTTTTCTTTTTGGATAATCTTCTCAACAAAATATGCATTTACAGGAAGGAAATATATCTTGTCGGCGATACCTTCAGAAGTTTGAACCGTAGCAATGTTGGGATTTATTAATACAGTTGAAATTCCTTCTTCTTTGAGAGCTTTTAGTGCCTGAGATCCGCTATAATCGAATTCACCTGCTTCGCCAATTTTTAAGGCACCGGAGCCGAGGATTAAGACTTTGGAGATGGGGAGTGTATTTGTCATTGTTGGTTTTGATTTCATGATTTTAGAATGGAGGTTGGGTTATGGGTGTTGGGAAATAGGGGTATAGGGAATATGGGTTATAGGGGTATAGGGGATATAGGGAAATATAGGTATAGGGATATAGGGGGTATAGGGATATAGGGGATATAGAAGTAAAGGGAAATAAGGGTATTTGGATTTGATTAGTTATTAAATTTATTTTGAGTTTATTTTTTAATCTTATCATCATCTTTCCGTTTTTTGACGTATTTGATATATCCATTAAGTGAAATTTTGGTGGTTTCAATTAGTTTGATTCCTGTTTGTAATAGATCATTATTTATATAGCTAACATCATGACAAGTAAGAATATGATCCTTTAATTCGTATATCGAACCTCGTGATATTCGGTAGTATTGGATTCCTTCCTGATAATGAAATCTTCCATATCCCTCGGCAATATTAGCAGTTGAACTAACTGAAGCTTTTTTGATTTGTATTATCAGGTTGTCTTTTTCATGGTATGGCAGTTTTGGAATGATTTCGTTGTAGAAGAAAAGCTTCATTGTACGTGCATTTTGCCAACAAACTAAACTGGTAAAGTCCCTGCTTTCATTGTATTTGCCTTGGGGTTCTTCAATGAAATGATTATTGTCCATTTTATTTAAATTTATGATTTATTTTAAATTCTATTACCCCTGTACCCGTATATCCCATATACCCTTATAACCTTACACCCCTAAACCCTTATACCCCACACCCATATATCCCCTATACCCATATCCCCCTAATCCTTATTTCCCCTTTACTCATTCCCATCAACCTTTGCATTTCTTAATAATTTCCAATCCTCAACAGATTTAATAAAATCCCCAAACAAAAACGCCGTATCTGTAGGGCCACTCGATGCTTCAGGATGAAATTGTGTTGTGAAGATTGGTTTTGAAACGTGCTTCAACCCTTCATTACTACCATCATTCAGATTTTGAAAGTAGATTTTCCAACCATCCGGAATACTTTCATTATCAACAGCAAACCCATGGTTTTGTGAAGTTAAATAAGCTTTATTTGTACCAGTTTCCAATACGGGTTGGTTATGACTTCGATGTCCAAATTTTAGCTTGTAAGTTTTTGCTCCTGCAGCTAATGCAACCAACTGATGACCCAGACAAATTCCAAAAATTGGTTTGTCCTGCTCAAGTGATTTCTTTAAGTTTTGGATAGTTGTTGTACAGAATTCAGGATCACCTGGCCCGTTTGAAATAAAAAGTCCATCATAATCTTCCTTACTGTAATCATAATCCCAAGGAACGCGAATTACGGTTGTGTGAAAACGAAGTAAATATCTGATTATGTTATTTTTAACGCCGCAATCGATTAGCAATATTCTAGTATTACCAACTCCATAGATTATTCTTTCTTTGTTACAAACTATGTCAACAAGATTTGTTTTGTTTGGATCAAAAAACGGGATATCATCTTCAAATACAATTTTAGCCAGCATTGAACCTTTATCGCGAATTAGTTTGGTAAGTTTACGGGTATCAATAGCAAATAATCCGGGAATTTTTTCTTCTTTCAACCAATCGCCTAAACTACCCGAAGCATTCCAATGATTGTACTTGCTTGAATAATCTGATATTATCAACGCACTAACATGAACTTTTTCAGACTCGAAATTTTGTAACATTCCATTTTCCAACTTTTTATCCGGGACACCGTAATTTCCAATCGATGGATAAGTAAGTACCAGAATCTGTCCTTTATATGATGGGTCTGTTAAACTTTCAGGGTAGCCGGTCATTGCAGTGTTAAATACAAGCTCTCCTGCTATGGGTGATTCGTATCCAAACGAATACCCTATAAATATGGTTCCGTCTTCGAGAATAAGTTTGGCGTTAGAATATCTGTTCATACTAAGTAATTAGAATTTTGACATAAAAAAAGACGGATTAACCGTCTGGCAAATACTAGAAAAGAAGTGTTTAACACCGGAATGGTGTGCGCAGAATCGTAGTTTAATCTGACAGGTGTAACAATAGTCATATTAAAAAGCAAAAATAGCTTTAGTTATTTTATGAAAGTGTTTAATGAGTTTTCAATTGCTAACAAGGTATTAACAATGGTTATGGATTTCTGACTTTATTCCAATCGGTACAATACTAGGGAAGGTTTGGCTAATGGGGGAATAAAAAAAGCCCCCCAATTTAGTTGAGAGGCTCCTAATCATTCATAATTTGTTTCCTTATGCAAGTTTATGCTTAGCAACAAAATCATTTAGAATTCCTTCAAGACTTGGCTGTCCAATTTCTTGTAGGTCATAATATACTCTGGTTGAAGGTTTTTTAATATTAACAATACGCTGAAGATCGATAGGTGTACCAATAATAACTGAATCACAATCGGTATTGTTTATTGATGTTTCAAGATCTTTTAATTGCTGATCACTGTATCCCATAGCTGGCATTAAAGCTCCAATGTTTGGATAGATTTTAAATGTTTCGGCTAATTTACCAACCACAAACGGGCGAGGGTCTATAATTTCAGCAGCACCATATTTAAGGGCGGCAATAGTACCTGCACCTAATTTCATTTCACCATGTGTAAGTGTTGGACCATCTTCCACTACAAGTACTCTTTTACCTTTAATTACTGATGCATCATCAACAGCAATTGGAGAAGCAGCATCTACAACAATAGCATGTGGAGCTACTTTATAAATATTTTCACGAACTGTTTGAATATCTTCAGGAGCCGCGCTATCCATTTTGTTAATAATTGCAACATCAGCTAAGCGTAAAGTTACTTCGCCTGGGTAATATTTTAACTCATGCCCTGGGCGATGAGGATCAACCACGGTCATATTAAGATCTGGTTTGTAAAAAGGGAAATCGTTATTTCCACCATCCCAAAGGATAACATCACAACCATCAGGATCTTTTTCTGCAGCTCTTACAATAGCTTCATAATCAACACCTGCATATATTACGTTTCCGCGAACAACATGTGGTTCGTATTCTTCCATTTCCTCAATAGTACATTTATGTTTAGCAAGATCTTCAACAGTAGCAAAACGCTGTACTTTTTGTTCAACTAAATCGCCATAAGGCATAGGATGACGGATAGCAACAACTTTTAATCCTTTGGCCATTAAATACTCAATAACCTTACGTGAAGTTTGGCTTTTACCGCATCCGGTTCTAACCGCACCTACTGCTATAACAGGTTTAGTACTTTTAACCATTGTGTCTCTGGGTCCAAGTAATACAAAGTTTGCACCAGCAGCGTTAACAATTGCGCTTACTGCCATTACTCTATCGTAAGGTACGTCACTATAGGAAAATACACAATCGTCGATGTTAAGTTCCTTAATAAGTCTTGGTAGTTGATCTTCAGTATAAATTGGGATACCTTCAGGATATAAATCTCCGGCAAGTTCAACCGGGTATTTTCTTCCATCGATATCAGGAATTTGAGCTGCTGTAAAAGCAACTACATTATAATCTTCATTTCCACGATAATAAGTGTTAAAATTATGGAAATCTCTTCCCGCTGCACCAATAATAATTACATTCTTCTTCATATAAATTAGTTGTTAAATATTTATTATTATTTGATTTTATGTTTAGCAAGCAAATTTAAAATTTTTAATTGAAAGCTGTGTTATTTTCTTAACACATCTGTAATTTATAATGTTCTAAATAGTGATTATTTGGGTTTGAAATATTCACGAATGTGGCATTTTGAAATAATTCAAACTAAAAAATGCGACTATTATATGTATTTATTTACTTTTGTTGATAACCAAACTTCTTATAAATGAAACTAATCTCAACTAACATTTGCAAGACCAGTGATATAGGTGTAAACGACAATCTTTTTGGTGGAACTATGTTGTCGTGGCTCGACGAAGCCGGTGGAATTATGGCGGCCTGTGCATGCAGATCGACAAACGTTATCACACTAAAAATGGAGGAGGTTCTATTTAAAAAGCCGGTTAAGGTGAAAGATCAGGTTCGGATTTATGGAAAAATAGATCATATTGGGAATACTTCGCTCAAATTATCACTGGAAGCACGGACCGTTAATCTTTTAGAAAAAACAGAAGACTTGGTTTGTTCAACATGCGTTGTTTATGTGAACGTTGACGAAAAAGGAAAGCCTAAACCCATAAATTCTGATAAAGCCAATTGCATATAACTAATATTAGAAGCGTCTTTTTGATAACCGTTTTCTAGTTCATGATCGTAAGTAGGAAATGGACCCACTTCTTAGCTATTGTTTTGGAAACTCTGCTTGATTGTTGTTTCTAAATGAGTTATATTTGCGATGCTGATTATATTTGCATTAATTAATCCGTAAATAATTAAAACCTACAACCATGAAACAATTAATATTACTAGCCTTAATTACAATTATTTCGGTTACCCTAATCGCACAAAAAAGTGTAAAATCACCATTGCAAGTAAAACAACAACAAATTGAAAAAGTAGTTGCAGCATCTGATGATGGCACGCCAGATTACAAACTCAGTGTGGAGGAAAGTTATCGCAATCTGCAATTCAAAATGTCAATTTACGGAGAAGGTCCTGAATTAGGATCGGGTTTACGCCTTGGTATTTATCAGGTTGAAGCAGCTTGCGCTGAAGGAGCTACAAAGAAAAACATGGAATTGCTTGAAGAAGCAGTTAAACAAGCAAAAAAATACGATGTCCAGTTACTTTCTTTTCCTGAGCTGTATGTAACAGGTTATACATTAAGCCCTGAAGATGCAGTTAAAGTGGCTGAATATATGGATGGCCCCAGTATTACAAAAGCACGTGAAATTGCCAAAAAATTTAATATGGCTTTAATTGTTCCCTATGCAGAAAAAGTTGATGAGGCTGACGGTGAAACTCGATACTATGATGCCATTGCAGTGATTAAAGAAACAGGAGAATTATTAAATAGCTATAAAAAAACCCATTTATATGGACAACAGGAAAGAGATAACTGGAGTTGTGGAAGTAGTGATTACCCAGTATATAATATTTTCGACTTTCCTGTTGGAGTGCTAAATTGTTATGAATGTGAGTTTCCTGAGCTTCAACGAATTTTAGCTTTAAACGGAGCTAAACTTATTGTAGGGCCAACCGCGGCTGATAATTATTATCGACTACCCAACGGTCAAAGAAGCGCTGTACCTTACCCTGATATTTCAACCCTATTAATTCCTGCAAATGCATATGCCAATAATATCTTTTTCGCCTATTCAAACCGAACAGGTTATGAAAAACGAGGAGAGGATCAATGGCATTACCGAGGTAATAGCATTATTTGTGGCCCACATGGCGATATAATAGTTGCGGCAAATCATGAACAAAACACAATGTTGGTAGCTGATTGTGTACCTGCGTATTACGGAATGACTCATCCTGCACCCAATTATTATTATCTAAAGGACCGCAGACCTGAGCTCTATAAAAAACTTATTGACGAAAATGTCAATTTCCACAATGAAAGGGGAGATAAGGTTAATCTAAAAACAAATTTCTTTGAAACAGGATTTATGTATAAAGAGAGTTGTGTTCACGATGTTCAAATTCCTTACAAATAATGGCACTGGAAACAGCTAAATAACAACGCCCTAATAAGTAAATGCAAAATGGGAAGTAAAAACACAGTAACTTTATTAATCCGTTAGCAAAAATATAAAAAGAAATAATATGGAAAAATGTCCAAATTGTAGTAATGAGTTCACTAAAAGTTATTGTAACAATTGTGGACAAAAAATAATAAAAGGTGACCTGACAATTAAAATGGTCTTATCAGACTTTGTTCAAAACGTTTTTTTATTTGATTCGACATTATATAAAACCTTAATTGGCTTATTAATTAATCCTGGCCGTCTTGTTAAGTCTTATTTGGGAGGGAAAAAGAAGAAATATCTCCAACCTTTTCAATTTTTCCTTTTATTTATGACAATCTACTTGCTTGTTTTGAATTTCTTTGGAGACACTTTTTTTGATTTTATTAATAGTGGGCTACAAATTGAAAGTGATAAAATTAGTAAGGCGGAACTTATTCAGACTCTTGTAAGAAAGAACTTAAATGTTTTGTACTTTATATTAACTCCAATTATTGCTTTCTTCATTCACATTTTCTATAAAAAAACTAAATTCAACTATGCAGAGATGCTAATATTCTCCCTTTATATATTTGGTGTTGCATTATTGTTATCATCAGTAGTTATCATTATTGGTCAATTTAGCCCTAAGTTATTTGTCCTAAAATCAATAATTACCTTAGGATATATCCCATTTGCAATTACACAATTCACAAACTCAAAATCCTTGTTAGGTGTCGTAAAGGCATTAATGACAATTATATTGAGTTATTTGACATTTGCATTTCTAATTTTAGTATTTGTGAGTATCTATGTTTATATATTTATGATTTAGAAGATAGAAATAGTTTTGTTAACAATGACATTTTGGAATATTTAATAAACATATTTAAGTCTATACTAGAGCCATTTGGTATTGTAATGGTTTGGATTCTTATACTATTTTTGAATTCATGGATATTTAAAAAAACAAAATCAACTAAAACTTATAGCAACATTATTAAAAATAGTATAGCCACTTTTATAGTATTTGTTGGTACAGTTGCTTTTATTTTGTCTCTTCCCATTGATAAAACCTTAAAAGGTCAAATCTTAAGTTTCCTTGCTATAATAGTAAGTGCTGGAATTGCTTTAAGTTCAACTACTGTATTAGGAAATCTTATTGCTGGAATTATGAATAACTCGATGAACCGTTTCAGGAATGGCGACCTTATTAAGATTGGAGATTTTCAAGGCAGGGTTACAAAGAAGAGTATTTTTCATACTGAGATTCAACTTGAAGATAGCAATTTTATTACCATTCCAAATTTATACATTGCTACAAATCCTGTTAAGTTAACACGTAAAACAGATACTGTAATTTCCACTACAGTTTCATTAGGCTATGACATATCACGAACCAAAATTGAAGAATCGCTGAAAGAAGCTGCTGTTTTAACTGGATTAACAGATCCTTGGGTTTACATTATCAACTTGGGTGATTATTCAGTATTATATAAAATACACGGCTTCCTGGCAGACAGCAGTAAATACTTTAGCACGAGCTCTTTATTGAATGCTAATGTGATGGATGTGCTTCATAAGAAAAAAATTGAGATAGTTTCTCCAACTTTTATGAATCAAAGAAATGTAAATGAAAAGGTTTTTATCCCACAAGAGATTCTTAAAAATAAAATTTCAAATGACGATCAAATACCTGAAGATTTAGTTTTTGATAAAGCAATCAAATCAGAAAAAATTGAAAAAAAGAAAGAACAGCTTGAGGAATTAAATAAACAACAAGGATTGCTTAGCGAAAAACAAAAAGATTTAAATAA
>JABMPH010000398.1 GCA_013203805.1 Bacteroidota bacterium
GTTTATAACAGTAATTGAGTTATTCGATGGTAAATATATATATTATCTCTAAATTAGAATGATTATAAATTAGAGTTTAACAAATATTTAATATAACGTATATATACGACATATAAATATTAGACGTATATTTGCGACATAATTACAACTAACACTTTAAAATATGATGCTATGAAAAAAGACGTAAAAGAAATAGTAAAAGCAAAATATGCACTAATTGCCAACCACAGTAAGAATCAAAACGAAAGCTCATGCTGTGGTAGCACAGGATGTTGCGATACAATTGATTATGCAATATTTAGTGAAGATTATACTTCAGAAAAGGGGTATGCAGAGGATGCTGATCTGGGTTTAGGTTGTGGTTTACCAACTACCTTTGCCAATATTAAAAAAGGGGACAGTGTACTTGACCTAGGCAGTGGTGCTGGAAACGATTGCTTTATAGCTAGGGCTATTGTGGGTGAAAAAGGAAAAGTAACAGGACTAGATTTCACTGAAGAAATGATAAAAAAAGCCGTAGTTAACAATAATAAACTTGGATATAAAAATGTAGAATTCATTAGAGGGGATATTGAAGATATGCCTCTGGAAAATGATAGTTACGATGTTGTTGTTTCGAATTGTGTTCTTAATTTGGTTCCTAATAAACAAAAAGCATTTGATGAGATTTATCGGGTGATTAAACCAGGAGGGCATTTCTGTATCTCTGATGTTGTTATTCAGGGTGAACTTCCAGAAAAATTAAAACAGGATGCTGAAATGTATGCGGGTTGTGTATCTGGTGCGATTAACAAATCTGAATATTTGAAAATAATAGAGGACAGTGGATTTAAAGGTGTAGTAATTCATAAGGAGAAAGAAATACAAATTCCAAATACTATTATGCTTAATTACATGACACTGGACGAACTAAGAAAATTTAAGCAAGACAAAATTGGAATTTTTAGTATTACTATTAGTGCTAAAAAATAATACTATGGTACAATCTAAAACAAATCTTTTTGATGAAGAGTTGGTTATTAATGCAAATATTTTCAAAGCTTTGTCGCACCCAGCTCGACTAAGTATACTACAGTTTCTGGCACAAACACGAACCTGTATTACTGGAGATATATCCGACCAAATTCCTTTGGGAAGAACAACCGTAAACCAGCACATTAAAGAATTGAAAGATGTTGGGTTAATAATAGGAAATACTTCCGGTGTTAAAACTAACTATTGTCTTAATCCCAAGAAGGTTAAAGAAGTTTCACAGCTACTGATTATTTTATTTGGAAAATTAAATATGAGAGAGTGTTGTTAATTGTTAACTAATAGTGATCAAAATCTTTTTGTTAACCATTTATCAATCTGTATCACTGAGTCTAAAGTTACTTTTTTTAGCACCAATTTCATATTCAATATCCCAACACCAAAGTTGGCAGTGTATGAAAATTACTTTTAATGAATACATTGGTACTTTAGTATTAAATTCTGAAATCTTTTCTACATTTGCTACCAAAAAAAAATTAATGCGACAAATTATTTTTATTGTTTTACTAACTGTTTCAATTGCTCCTTTATGGGTATTTGCTCAATATGAAGTAATGTTCAGTGACAACTACCCTCCATATAATTATTCTGATGAAAATGGAAAATTAGTTGGATTTAACATTGATATCTTAGTTGCCATTAATGATCTTTATGGATCCAATATAACAATAGTTGGAGATAATTGGGATATTATAAACGAAGCTCTTGATAAGGGTGATATTCAGGCTATTGGAGGTGCTAATTATCCCGGAAGTCCCGATAACAATTATATTTACTCACGTTCTGCCATCAGTACATCACACTGCTTCTTATATAATACCCAACAACTAAGTAAATTCTCGCTTGAAGTCCTAAGATCTACTGAGAAACCTATTGTTGCGATGTGGCAAAACGATGTTCTTATTCATTATGTACTTTCAATAAATCCATCTGCTCAGCTACTATTTGTTGATAACTACGAGCAGTTAATCAATACTTTGGATAGGGAGGATGTTACATGTATTTTTGCGCAAAGAGTAGGAAGTATGTATTATGCTGAGAAACTCGGTAAAGAAAACATACAACCCCTTGAACATAGGATATTGGAACGTAATATGGGGTTTAAAGTTTCCAACGATTCTCCTGAATTAGCTGAAATAATAAACAATGGGTTAGAAGTAATATTAGCAAATGGTGAATACCAACGAATTTATGACAAATGGATCAATGAGTACAATAAGGACCCCAATGATTGGCATAATTACCTTAAATACATCATTATAACTGGTATATTGATAGCTGGGTTAATTATATTACTTTTAATTGCAAATTGGATACTACAAACAAAAGTCAGAACCAAAACCAAAGATCTCCAACAGCAACTTGAGTTGAATTCTCATATAATGACAGAGCTTGAAAAGCAAAAAATAATAGCCGAAGAAAGCGATAAGATGAAATCTGCTTTTTTAGCTAATATGAGCCATGAAATAAGAACACCTATGAATGGCATTCTGGGTTTTGCCGACCTACTGAAATCGGCAGATTATTCCTCAGAAAAACAGGCGGAATTCATTGGCATAATTCAACAAAGTGGAAACCGAATGTTGGGAACCATTAATAATATTATAGATGTTTCAAAACTTGAATCGGGTTTGGAAAAAATACAGATTACAGAGGTGAACATTAAAAGTATTATAACCGAACTTCTGAATTTCTTCAAACCCGAAGCATCCTTAAAGGGTTTAACATTGACATTGAATGAAAATAATCGGGCTTCCTCCAAAAGTTTTTACACCGATGAGTACAAACTTAATTCAATACTCACCAACCTAATTAAAAATGCTCTAAAATTCACAAAGGAAGGCTCTATTGAAGTAAATTATTCCGTAGAAGATACCTTGGCAGAATTTTGGGTAAAAGACACAGGCATAGGAATTCCACAGAATCAACAAGCCGCTGTATTTGATCAGTTTGTTCAGGCCAATTTTTCACATTCAAGTGGTTATGAGGGCTCTGGTCTCGGGTTGTCAATATCAAAAGGATATGTAAAACTGTTAAATGGCGAAATACACCTTGAGTCTGAACAAAATAAAGGTACAACATTTCATGTGCGCATACCAAATAATTTTACTTACATAATCAGTTCCAATGAAAATATACAATTTCCAGTTTCAGACCAGCCGATTTTATCAAAGTATAAAATAATAATTGCAGAAGACGATGAAACTTCTTTCTACTTTTTAAAGGAGGTGTTAAAAGACATTGCTGAAAGTATAAGGCATGCAAAAGATGGATTGGAAGCAGTTGAACTGGCTAAAAATCACAGCGACACCGATATCATTTTAATGGATATAAAAATGCCAAAACTAAATGGTTTTGAAGCAACAAAGGAAATTCGTAGTTTTAATACCAATGTTTTTATTATTGCCCAAACAGCCTATGCACAGGAGAGTTACAAAGCAAAGGTAAGTGATGCCGGCTGTGACGCATATATTTCAAAGCCCATCGACAAACAAAAACTACTTGATATTATAAGCAAGTGCACGAATCAATCTATATCTTAATACTTATTATTATCTATTTCGTTACTCATACCTCAATGTCTCAACCGGATTTGCAATTGCTGCCTTAACAGCATGATATATTATATTTGATGCAGCAATTATTGAATTTGTAATTTGACTATTCTTATCATGGATTTATGTAATTCATCTCATCATTTCCATAATAATCTTTAGTATTTTCGCCAATCAAAAAATAATAAAAGATGGATAATCCAATATTACAAATTGCATTCGACTTTATACACTTAATGGCTACAATTGCATGGATTGGTGGTATGTTCTTCAACTTTTTAGTTGTAATGCCCACGGTAAATAAGGTACTTGATCCGGCCACAACCGGAAAATTTATGCAAGTATTATATAAACGCGTACGTATTATCGTATATGTATCATTACTGCTACTTTTTGTAACTGGTATACCAATGAAGATAGCCAGTGAGTATTATGTTGCAATTATAAATTTTGATAATAACTGGGAAATAGCTGGTTTCATTAAACATGTATTTGTTGGATTACTTGCGTTGATGGCAATTTATAATTTTGAGATCCTCATGCCTAAAGTAAGCAAACTTGCCATGCAAGAGCCATCTCCTATTTTAATGACTTTGAAGAAAAGACAGATGAAGTTTGGGGCTATTTCCTTTCTATTTGGCATCATAATCATTTTCTTATCTGCAATGATGAATTACCTTTAGAATACTTTCATTGATATCATTTCGCTTAATTATTTTAATTACTTAGAATCTAATGATGAAAAAATTAAACACAAATTACGTTCGTAATCATTTTCCTGCAATTAGTACTGGCTGGACATTTTTTGACAATGCCGGTGGTACTCAGGTTGCTAAACAAGTTGGAGATAAAATTGTTGATTATCTTTATAACATTAATGTTCAACTAGGTGCATCCTATGAAATATCTCAGCAAGCTGAGACAAGAGTTAGTGATGCTCAAAAACAATGGAGTGAGGCTATTAATGCTAAGCATGAGAACGAAGTCATTTTTGGATCCTCAACAACTGCTTTACTTCAAAATTTATCAAGATCACTGGTTCAAACATTCAATCCTGGTGATGAAGTAATATATACAAACTCAGATCATGAGGCTAATATTGGCCCATGGATTGAAATGTCGAAACATGGCATTGTTGTTAAAACATGGAACGTTAATCCTGATTCATTAAAACTTGAACTTGATGATCTTGCACAAATAATATCTGATAAAACTAAGTTGGTTGCGTTTACTCATGTTTCTAATGTGCTTGGTACTATAAATCCAGTAAAAGAAATAACAAAGTTCATTCATGACAGAGGAGCTAAAGTTTGTGTAGATGGAGTTGCTTTTGCACCTCACCGATTAATTGATGTTCAATTTTGGGATGTTGATTTCTACGTCTTTAGCCTGTACAAAGTATATGGCCCACATTATTCTTTGCTTTATGGTAAGAATGAAATACTTGCTGAATTACCTGGAATTAATCATTTTTTCATTGGAAAAGAAGATATTCATTACAAACTTCAACCCGGAAACGTTAATTATGAATTAACTGTTGGTTGCACGGGAATTCTGGATTATTTTGATACTTTATACTCGTCACATTATAAAGATACTTCCCTCCCACTATTTTCAAGGATAGAAAAAGTATGGGAACTAATTGCACAACATGAAGAAGAACTAGCTGAGCCTCTGATTAATTTTCTTAAACACAAAAATGGTGTTCGTATAATTGGTGAAAATACATCTGATAAAGCAAAACGAGTGCCTACTATTTCCTTTACAGTTGAGAATAGAAAGAGCAGCGAGATTCCTTTACTTGTTGATCCCCATAAAATTGGGATTAGGTGGGGCGATTTTTATGCCCGGCGATTAATTGACAACCTTGGATTGAGCAGTAATGATGGGGTAATCAGAGTTAGCATGGTGCATTACAATACAATTGAAGAAGTCAATAGTTTGATTTTGGTACTTGACAAGATTATCTAAAATATTGATCACATACTTTGCAATCCAAAAATTGTAAAAACCCGGCGGTTTAGTAAGACGATCACAACATGGTATTGAACGAAATCTTTGAGTTTGATAAACTTGGGCACGATAATTGCTGAGATGTATTAAACAAATAATAATTAATCATGAAAAGAATTCTGTTTGTACTAGTATTAGGATTTGCATCTGTTAGCATTTTTTCACAAGATGTAACAACTGTTGAGGCCTTAAGCAGCGACATAAGTGATAACTTAGATTTGAATGCTGTTGCATCAATTTTTGGAGAATCAAAAGATCTTGAAGATTTTGAAATGAAACTAAACGATCCAAATCTCCAAATCTCAAACCTCGATTTAAATGGTGATGGAGAGGTAGATTACTTAAGGGTTGTAGAAACATCTGAACAAAGTACCCATCTTATAGCAATACAGGCTGTAATTGGTGAAGGTCAATATCAGGATGTTGCAACCATTGAAGTGGAAAAAGATAATAACGGTGAAAGCACTGTTCAGGTTGTGGGGGATGTTTACATGTATGGCCCCGATTATATTATACAACCAGTTTATGTGCAGCGACCTGTTATTATTACTTATTTCTATACCCCTTATTACAATCCATATTATTCACCATATTATTGGGGATATTATCCTCCATATTATGACCCATGGAATCCTTATTCACCCTATGTTTACCGTTCAAATGTATATGTACATGTAAATGTGAACAATTCCTACCCTCGTTCATCCTCCCGTAGCAGTACTATTGCTCCAAAAATGCAAAGGCAGATAAAGCGTAATGATTACGCCAGATCTAATCCCAATAATTCTTTTCAGAATAGAAATGAAGGAGTTCGAAACACTCAAGAATTGGAAAATAGAAGGGGATTATCTCAACCACGAAATGCAAATTCCGGGACTCAGGTACAGCAGGGAGTCAGATCACAGGAGCAGCAAGGCCAACCATCACAGGCTAATCCAAATACCCGTCCGGTAAATAAAGACTGGAAACCAACATCTGAACGGGAAAATGTTGTCAATCCAAATAATAGGCAAAATACAAACCCAGTAAACAGTAATAGGGAGATACAGTCAGGTAAACAATCTCAACAACCTGTTAGTAAACCTACTCAAAATACACGTCCCACGAATAACCAGGTTACCCAACCTGCAAATCAACAAAACACACGTCCTGCAACTCAACCTGCAGCGAAGCCAACTTCAAATCAGCAAGTTCAGCCTGCAGCGAAGCCTACTTCAAATCAACAAGTTCAGCCTGCAGCGAAGCCGACTACAAACCAGCAAAATGCAAAGCCAACTGGCAGCCAGCCGGCAATTAAACAAACAACGCCTCCTACTGCAAAGCCTGTCCAAAAGCCAAGCACATCTCCCACACCCCAGCGCAAGACGGCTACAAGTCCGAAAAAAGGCGGGGGATGATAATAATAAATATTTGTAGTTCTTTCAAGATCAAAAAATAATATCAAATTCAATTAGACCCGCTTGGTTTTTTCTAACCCAGCGGGTTTGGTTTAAGGGACTACAAGTTTGGGAAATTACTATTCAGGCTTGGTTTGAAGATGCTGAGTTTATTATAAAAACTTATCCTGGATACTATTTCGCCAATTACAAAGATTAATATCACTAACAGTAAGTCATAGTTATGTATAATTAGAACTCCGGTACTCAGCATAAAAATCAACCAGATTATTGGCATAACTTCAATTTTACTGATCGATAAGTTTAATGCAATAATTAGTATTCGAAGAAGTATTATAACAAGTAGTGCGATATAGAACTGATTAATCAGGAGAAAAAATGATGTGGAAATTAACAATACCTGTGCATAATGCCATTGCATTTTCCAGTTCCATTGCAGTGGTTTGTACAACATGTCGACAGATAGTAAAGTTGCAAGCCCGAATACTACAATAACAAAAGTTGGCATTCTGTAAATGAATGTATCCACAATGCTTAATGCAAAATAGATCGAGAAAAATACAATTTCCCTGCTTAACCACGATCGACGAACATTTAATACAGACCTCCATAACCTCTGCTTTTGACCAAGATGAATCGTACTAATAGCTGCAGCTATACCAATGATTAATATAGTTGATATTCTAATTCCAATACTTTGATACTGAGGTAAATTGGAAGCAGAAATGGGAACAACCAATGCAATAATTAATGTAAATATCAATAATGGAAGTTCCTTAATTGCTGATATATTTAGTCTATCTGTTTTTTCAGATATGTCCTTAGGAAGTAATTTAAAAAGATCAAGATCAACAATTGGTGCATTTGACCGCTTTAGCTTTATTATTTCCATTGAGGGACTTGGGTTATTGGGTGTCTTTATCCCATTTGGCATTGTGGCCTTATCAATTTCATCGAAAGAAAAATCAAGAGCCCAGGTTGGGCAGGAAACTGCACATGATGGTTTTTTCTTTTCTAATAATCTGGAATTACAAAAATTACATTTTTCAATTACATTTGATACAGGGTTATATTTTGCTGCTTCGTAAGGGCAATTCCATGTGCAATACTTACAGCCCATACATTTTTCCGAATCAATTAGTATAGCTCCTGTTTCTATATCCCTTGAATATGCCAATGATGGACAGTAATGCATACATGGTGCATCATCGCAATGGTTACATGCCAATGATATTTTAAATAATGGTAAGCCGGGAATTTTGTTTTTGTTGGAAGAGTATATAGTTCTCCAACTATCAGGAAACTGAAATCCATTTTCAAGAACACATGCAACTACGCAGGCTTCGCAACCTACGCATTTGTTTTCATCAAATATGAAGTAGTTTCTACTCATCTCTTGTTAAATTTCTCAACATCAACCATATTGTCATGAAATGCTGTGCCATGTCCCATATCTGTTTCACGACCCTTGGAAAGCAAATTAGGGCTTCCCCCTTCGCTATTCCAATACCCATTAAAAATTACAACGTTGCTGGGTCGCAGGCTAAAATCAAGTTTCACAACAATGAATATTTCTCCTCTTTCGTTATATACCCTAACCTTTTCTCCATCCTCAACTTCCCTAATTTTAGCATCCACAGGACTCATTGTAACTATTGGATGTGAGTCAAGCATATTGATACAATCAAGGTTACCAAATTGTGAGTGAATTCTGTTTTTGGTATTAGGACTCATTAGGCATAAAGGATACTTATTTTTAGATCGAAAATGCCCTTCTTTCAATTCCACATAAGTGGGCAAAGGATTAACACCCCATATTTTTTCTGCAGTTTCAGAATACAAATCTAACTTTCCTGATGGTGTTTTGAATTTTAGATCAGAAAATGCTATTTTTTCGAGTCCTGGAGTGAGAATGGGTCCTTGTCTAAGTTTTTTTAGTGAAAGTTCTTTATAATCCTTCAAATATTCTTCGAGCCAGTTATCAATAGCTTTATCATTAGGTTCAGGAATATACTTTTGAATATCCTCCTTTAAAAAGCCAAGTTTATTTGCCAGATGATAATAAATTTCAGTTTCCGGCTTAACCAAACCAGGTGGTTCAATAACTTTTTGTTTAAGCTGAACGTATGAATTCCAATATGATCCAATAATGTCGCTTTGCTCAAACATTGATTTAGCAGGGAGAATTATATCAGCTTCTTTTGCTGTATCTGTAATAAACTGCTCAACAACCACAATAAATTCAAGTTCACGGAAAGCTTTTTTGGTTAAGTTTGAATCAGGATTTTGAGTTATGGGGTTTCCTCTTTCTACCCATGCCATTTTTAGTTTTGGATTAGATGTTTTTAACATTTCTGCACCTAATCTTGCTGTGGAAATTGATCTTCTATGTGGAAAATCTTCATCAACGGGATAATAACTCTCAGGTTCCTTAACCTTATCAAAAATATATGATTGTAGATTTGCATAATGCCAGCAAGCACCTTCTTTCCCAATATTTCCGGTTATTATCGATAAGGCAAGCAAGCATCTTGTTGTTTGCCCACCGTTAGTGAATCGTTGCATCCCGTATCCCGGGATTAAAGTCATTGGTTTAGTAGTGCCAATTAATTCAGCAAGGTGTTTGATAAGGTGAACAGGAATTCCACATTTTTTACTTGCGATGTCAATATTAATATGTATCAGGCTTTGCTCAAATTCTCTAAATCCATGAACATGCTTCTCAATAAAATCTCTATCATGTTGATTTTGTGATATTATAATTTTCGCAACTGCCAATGCTAGAATTGCATCCGTTCCCGGGATGGGTTGTAGAAGCATATCAGCACGCTCTGATGAGGGAGTTCTACGTGGATCAATAACAATGAGTTTTGCTCCGTTTCGCTGTGCTTTTTCAATGAAGACCATCTGGTGAATATTGCTTTCTGCCGGATTTTTACCCCACAGTACAATCAACTTTGCATTTTCCAAATCTTCAGGATGATTATGTTTATTTTCACCAAGTGTAAGTCGTGTGGCTTCTAATCCTGCTGGCCAACATAAATTTCCGTAGACTGTAGTTACTCCTCCGTAAAGTTTCCAAAAATCTGAACTTACATTATTTAATAGTCCCGACATTCCACTTGCAGCATAGTACAATATTGAATGACTCCCCCACTTCTCTTTAAACTCAATTAATCGGTTAGTGATTATGGTAGTTGCCTCATCCCATGAAATGTGTACAAATTCACCGCCTAGTTTTTGCAGTGGAAATAATATCCTTTTTTTTGAGTGAACTCTCTCAATATAGCTAAGCCCTTTTA
>JABMPH010000399.1 GCA_013203805.1 Bacteroidota bacterium
CAGTATCAGTAGCATTTATTGTAAGAGTGCCATCATCATCAACGGTTATTGAGATGTTATATTGGGGATTATTTTGGCCTCCAATCTTAAAATTCATGTAAGAAGCCCCTTTAATAGTTTCAATACCATAATCTCTTGAGAGTTTTAAAGCATCCTTATAATCCTGACTCAGTGGAATATTCGCTTTTTTTGCAATAATTTCAGCTTGTTTCATCGCCAATTCATAGTTGCCATGATATACCATAATGACAGAGTTAAATCCTTCATTTTCATTATTTTCAGATGTTGATTGGCTGAAATCTTTGTCAAAAATTAAACCAATAGGTTCGGTTAAATCAAATTTCCTTGTCCACCTTGGCAATCCGTTTAAAGGGTGGTTGTTAGCCTTTTTTGCTATTTGCCTTCCTATAGTATTGTTGATTAAATTTAGTTTTTCAAGAGCTTCTTCATCAGTTATACTTCCACTTGCTCTTTCCTCTTCAACCTGATCTATATCTTGTTGCATTTGGTCAATTAAATCCAAGGTGCTGTCAACCTTATCCATTTTTGAAGTAAAAGTTGATAAATTTTGTTGGAAATCTTTTCCATTATCTTCAGGTGGTTCATCACATGAATTTAGAAGAATTAGTAAGGGCAACAAGTAGATTAGGATGCCAAAAGAAGGTATTGTTCGCATAGAGGTAAATTTTATCCAAAAGTATAAAAACAATGGATGTTAAACTGGTTATTTTTTAGATCATAATTATTTTTATTATTTCAATTATAGCTTGCCATTAGTTAATGTAATGATTGTGATGTTATTAAGGAATTGTGATTTGGATAAACTATCGTTGGTGAAATAAATTTGCAGACGTGAATACATGATGTCTTGTTTGTAAAAAAGATCAACAAAACATGATGAATTGATTTTAACCTATTTTTGCAGATAGGTAAATATATATGGATTGAAAAAGATTACTTGGTAATGACTGATCTGGAAAGAACAAAGATATCGGAACTAATTGCGCAGGCATTAATCGAAGATTTAGGAGATGGCGATCATACTTCATTGGCTACCATACCTGAACACGCAAATGGAAAAGTAAAACTTGTTGCAAAAGATATTGGAGTTATTGCCGGAGTGGAAGTTGCGTCAATGGTATTTAAACAGGTTGATAAAAATTTGGAAGTTAAGATTTTTATTGGTGATGGAAGTTCGATTGTTCCTGGTGATTTGGTTATGATTGTTGAGGGTAATTCACGAAGTTTATTGTCAGCAGAACGAACAGCACTTAATTTTATTCAACGGATGAGTGGTATTGCTACTTTTACAAATGAGGTGCAAAGTAAAATAGCTGGTCTCAATACAAAATTACTCGATACCCGAAAAACAACGCCCTGTAATCGTGTAGTTGAAAAGCTTGCTGTTAGATTGGGGGGTGGTACAAATCACCGATTTGGGTTATATGATATGATAATGATTAAAGACAATCATGTTGATTTTGCAGGGGGCATAGTGAATGCAATAAATTCAACTCAAAAATATCTTAAAAAAAATAACAAGAATCTTAAAATAGAAATTGAAGTAAGGAACTTTGATGAACTTAATGAGGTGATAAACAATGGAGGTGTTGACCGTATAATGCTTGATAATTTTTCCCCCGAACAACTACGTAAAGCTATAGATTTGATTGATCATAAATTTGAAACTGAAGCTTCCGGCGGAATCAGCATTAATACCATCCGTGATTTTGCCTTAACAGGAGTTGATTTTATCTCTGTTGGTGCCCTTACTCATCAGATTAATAGTCTGGATTTAAGTCTTGTAACCGTTTAATACTTTACTTTGAAGAAGCTCTATAATAATATAAGTCTTAACCTGAACATGCTCGGTAACAATATCGGTAACCGACTGAAAATAATTGTTCTTCCCGGATTCGATGGCATGCCTTTATATGGAGTGTTGGTTTTTTTCTTTAGGGGATTATTCAAGGGAGTACTTACCTATCGAGCAGCGGCCATTGCATATAATTTCTTTTTGGCGCTTATTCCATTAATACTGTTTTTATTTACACTTATTCCATACGTAACAACTACTAATTTTAAAGGCGAATTGCTCGAATTGCTGGATGAAGTAATCCCATCCAATATCTATTCCATGGTTAAATCAACCTTAGTTGAAATTATTAGTCGACCAAAAAGCGGACTACTTTCTCTAGGGTTTCTTATGGCAATTTATTTTTCAACAAATGGGGTTGACGCAATACTTGAGGGGTTTAATCAAAGCTATCACAGGATTAAAACCTGGCCATGGTGGAAACAAAAGTTTTATGCTTTTCTACTAATGACTGTTATTACCTTTTTGGGATTTATTTCGATGTTGTTCCTTACATCAGGAAAACTAATAATTAATACTTTGGGTAAGTATGAAATAATAGCTGGTGGCGTTTCACTCTTTTTATTGCTTATAATTCAATGGATAGTTATTGTTGGGAATTTATTGTTAAGTGTTTCAATACTATATTATTTTGGTCAGCGTAAGGAAAACAAAAGGAATTATAAATTTTTCTCTTCCGGTTCTATTCTATCAACGGGATTGTTTATCGTTGGTGGGTTATTGTTGAAAGCATACTTTGAGAATTTCTCGAACTATAATGTAATTTACGGATCTATTGGGTCTTTAATCATTTTGTTGGTATGGTTATTTTACAATTCACTTATTATATTGGTTGGGTTCGAATTAAATACCAGCATTAGGCGCTCAAAAGAAATATCTGATGCAAGGCTAGAATCAAATAAGGTTATCGATGAGGAATAATACTAACATATACATATTAGTTGTGCTGATTTTTTTGATGAATTCAGTAATTGCTCAAAAACAGCAAACTACCGATTCTGTTTTGACTATTTCTGTAAATCAATTTATTGATGAATGGCATAGTAATGCTGCTGCTGCAGATGTGAAATATTTCGATAAGATATCAAAGGATGGTATATATATTGGGACTGATGCAACTGAGTTATGGACAAAAGACGAATTTTATCTTTGGTCGAAAAAGTATTTTGATCATGGAGATGCCTGGAGTTTTACCACTATCGAGCGTAACGTATATTTTTCTGATGACAGACAATATGCATGGTTTGATGAATTGTTAGAAACCAATATGGGAATTTGTAGAGCTTCAGGTGTGCTGAAAAAATCAAAAAAAATTTGGGAGATAGAACATTACCACCTTTCCCTTGCAATACCAAATGAATCCATGGATGAAGTGAAGAAAATTATTGGACAACGATAGCACTACCGCTGTTCTTTTTAGGCAACTTTGTCTCTAATCTTTTTTCTTATTTCGATTATCTGGTTTCTTCTTAAAGAATGGTTTCTTCTTGCCACTCTGATTGTTACCTTTGCCCTTAAACCGGTTGTTTCCAAAAGGTGGTTGTTTGGGGTTCCAAAGTGGTCCTTCGCCTAATACATGAGGTAAAGGTATTTTCATTACCTCATTTTCAATGAAATCTTCTATGCGCTTAAACTTGAACATATCAGCCTCATTCACCAAAGTTATAGCAACACCCGTTGAACTGGCTCTTGCTGTACGTCCAATGCGGTGTACATAATCTTCAGCATCGCCTGGTACATCATAATTTATTACAAGATCAATATCTTTTATGTCGATACCTCTACTAAGTACATCTGTTGCAACAAGTACTCTTGTTTTTTTTGATCTGAAATCTGATAGTACTTCTTCGCGTTTAGTTTGATCCAGTGCAGACGAAATTCCTTGAATATTCTTCTCAGTTTTCCTTAGGTCGCGAACAATATCATTCACTTTTAACTTTGTTGAACTAAATATCAAAACACTTTTTAGCTCAGGTTTGTTAATTATTAAACTGCTGATTAGAGGGGTTTTTTGTGTATCATAAGTTAAATATGCAGCTTGCAAAACTCCTTCGGCAGGTTTTGATATTTCAATGCTAACTTCCTTTGGTTTAGTAAGTATTTTGGATGCAAGAATTCTTATTTTTGGAGGCATTGTTGCACTAAACATTAGTGTTTGCCTTTTCTTTGGTAAGAAGTTTATAATTTTGATAATGTCGTCATAAAACCCAATATCAAGCATTCTGTCGGCTTCGTCAAGTATCAGATGTTTAACCGAATCAAACTTAACATAACCCATGTTGAGATGTGAAATTAGTCTACCTGGTGTTGCAACAATAATATCAGCTCCTGACGTAAGGGCTTTCTTTTCACTATCCCAGTCCGAACCACCACCTCCACCATATACCGGTATGGATTGTACTGGTGTAAAATATGTAAACCCTTGAATAGCCTGATCAATTTGTATTGCTAATTCGCGGGTTGGCACTATTATTAACACACTTGTTTCGTGTTTGTGATCTTTAGTTAGATTGTTTAATACCGGAAGCACAAAGGCGGCGGTTTTTCCGGTACCTGTTTGTGCGCACGCAATAAGGTCGTTGCCGGCAAGTATTTCAGGCACAGCTTTTTCCTGCACGGGAGTTGCTTTCTCGAAGCCCATAAATGATATAGCTTCAAGCATTTGATCGTTAAGTCCTAGTTCTTTAAAATTCATTGATTATTTTGTTCTCTTTAATTACCAAGCGGTAATATTTTGAAATGCAAAATTAACAAAATTTACATCATGTTATTTACTTAATAGTTTGTAAGACTTTTATTTACATTTACCTCAAATTTTCTGAGATGAATATTGCAATATTAACTTGTTCCGAAATGCCAAATATGCTTCCGTATGATATGGAGGTAATTAGACTTTTATCTGTTAAAAGTGTAAATACAAAAGTTATTATTTGGGATGAGTTGTTAAAATCAAATCCTTCCATACTAAGTCATTATGATTTGGTACTTTTTAGAACAATTTGGGATTATTATAAAAAAATTGAAGAGTTTAAGCAATTGCTAGACTTTTTGGAAGAATCAAATACTCCGGTTATAAATCCAGTAGATATTGTAAGATGGAATATGGATAAGAAATACCTTATTGAACTTCAGAATGAGGGATTTGATATTATTCCTACAATATTCAACTTTGGCGAGAATGGCAGTTTCGAAAACGCTTTATCCAAAGGTTGGGAAAAGATGATTTTAAAACCAATGATTTCAGCTGCATCTTATCATACTTTTGTGATTGATATAGATGAAAAGGAAAGGTTTGAGAATCTTATTAAAGAGTATTATATCGGCAGACCTTTTATGTTACAAGAGTTTATTCCTGAAATATCGGACGGGGAAATATCAACAATTACTCTTACAGTTCCTTCAAACAAAGTTAAAGATGACTTCTCATATTCGGTAACAAAGGTCCCAAAAAAGGGAGATTATCGTGTGCAATTTAACTATGGTGGAGTTTATACAATTGGAGAAGTTGATCCAATAATTAAAAACATTAGTGAGCAGATAACAAAGCGATTTGGCAACAGATTGCTTTACCAACGTTTGGATGGCCTTTGGCGCAATGGAAAGTTCCTGATAATGGAAATTGAATTAATCGAACCCGACCTATATTTGAATTATAGCAAAGAAGCCTTAAATAGATGGGTAGATAATTTGATAGAGATGAGTTAATTGTAGCCACTAATTATTTCTCAGAAATCACAGCGCTTCCAACACAAGTTTTTTCATTCTCATCATAAATAACAGCAAATTGTCCCGGAGCAATACCTGAAATACTTGTGTCAGAAATTATCTTTTGCTCTTTTTCATTTTGCACAAGTATTCCAGAGGTAAATTCAGGCTGATGCCTAATCTTGAATTTTATTCTTTCAAGATTGCTGTAATCATGGTTGGTATTTAGGAAATGGATATTTTCAATATTAATCTGATCACTATATCTTGAAATTGGATCGTAACCCTTCGAAGCATAAATAATATTGTTTTCAATGTCTTTTTGTACTACAAACCAAGGGCCGCCGCTTAATTTCAATCCTCTTCGTTGGCCAATTGTGTGAAACCAAAAACCGTTGTGTTCGCCCAATACAGTATTGGTTTCAAGTTCCCTTATTTCTCCTGGCATTTCACCAATTTGATTTTTAATAAAATCGGTGTAGTTTATCTTTCCTAAAAAGCAAATTCCCTGGCTGTCAGGTCTTCCTGCACTGGGTAATTTGATCTCACCTGCAATTTCCCTTACTCTCGACTTAGGAAGATCTCCAATTGGGAACATGGTTTTTTGCAATTGCTCATGTGTAATCTGCGCTAAGAAGTATGTTTGATCCTTAATTTTATCTACAGCAGTACCTAAAAAGACACCTTCATCGGTTTCGTAATTTGTTGCATAATGACCTGTTACTATTTTATCAAATTCATGACCGTATCTATCATTAAATGCACCAAATTTTATCAAAAGATTGCACATGATATCCGGGTTAGGAGTTAATCCCCTTTTCACGGTATCAATTGTATAACTAACTACCGACGACCAGTATTCGTTTTGTAAATCAACGATATCGAATTTACACCCATATTTTTTTGCAATCCAGGTAGTAATCTCAATATCTTCTTCCGAAGGGCAATCCATGAAAGCGGATTGATCTTCCATACCTATCTTAATGTAGAATATATGCGGATCAAATCCTTGTTTTTTAAGTAATGGAATTGTTACCGAGCTATCGACTCCCCCGGAAACCAGAGCTGCAATTTTCATGTAAATTTTTTTGCAAAGGTCGGTAATTTGTTGAATAATTCTAAATAGTAATGATTCATTATCATCAAGCATAGTTTTATTATTTTTGAAGATTAATTAGTAGTATCAAAATCCAATAGATAATAAAATCATGTACGGAAAAATCAAAGATCATCTTACAAAGGAAATCAGCGACATTCGCAACGCAGGTTTATATAAAGAAGAAAGAATAATTGTTAGCCCACAACAGGCTGAAATTAAGTTAAACACAGGCCAGGAAGTGCTTAACTTTTGTGCCAATAACTACTTGGGGCTTTCAAATCATCCTGAGCTAATTAAAGCAGCAAAAGATGGTCTTGATACACATGGCTACGGAATGTCGTCGGTAAGATTTATTTGTGGTACCACAGATCTACATAAGACCTTGGAAAAGAAAATTGCAGAGTTTTTTGGAACAGAAGATACCATCCTCTATGCAGCTGCATTTGATGCAAATGGTGGTGTGTTTGAACCATTGCTCGGTGAGGAAGATGCTATTATATCAGATAGTTTAAATCATGCTTCTATTATTGATGGAGTTCGTCTTTGTAAAGCTCAACGATACCGTTACGCTAATGCTGATATGGCAGCATTGGAAGAAGAGTTGATAAAAGCACAAGCGCAACGTTTCAGAATTATAGTAACCGATGGTGTATTTTCAATGGATGGCAATACCGCTCCAGTTGATAAAATTGTTGAACTTGCAGAAAAATATGATGCCATGGTAATGGTCGACGAATGTCATTCGGCAGGAGTTGTTGGTAAAACAGGACGGGGAGTAAGTGAGCATTATAATATCATGGGTAAACTTGATATTATTACAGGAACTCTGGGCAAGGCATTTGGTGGTGCTGTTGGTGGATTTACTACCGGCAAAAAAGAAATTATTGAAATGCTTCGTCAGCGTTCACGACCATACTTGTTCTCAAACTCATTGCCACCAACGGTTGTAAGTGCTGGTATACGTATGTTTGATATGATGAATGAGTCAAACGATCTTCAGGATAAACTTCATGAAAATACAGATTATTTCATGGGAAAAATGCTGGCAGCCGGGTTCGATATTAAACCAACACAGTCGGCTATATGTGCAGTAATGCTTTATGATGCAAAACTTTCGCAAGACATGGCAGCCAAACTTCTTGAGGAAGGAATTTATGTAATAGGATTCTATTTCCCAGTAGTACCAAAAGGTCAGGCTAGAATAAGGGTTCAATTATCTGCAGGGCACAAGCGTGAACATCTTGATGAAGCAATTGCGGCTTTTATTAAGGTTGGGAAAGATCTTGAGGTTATCTAGGGTTTTGAGTTCAGGGTTTTGAGTTTTGGGTTTTGTGTTCAGAGTTTTTGATATTACTGAAATATAACAAGGATTATGGGGACTTTGGATAAATTTGAAGATATTGAGGCTTGGAAACTTGCAAGAGTTTTATCGAATGAGATTTTCAATTTAACAAAAAAAGATTTTTTTGATGAAGATAAAAAACTAAAATATCAAATGAATGGCTCTTCCGGTTCAATGATGGACAATATTGCTGAAGGTTTTGGAAGAGGAGGAAATAAAGAGTTTTCTCAATTTTTATGGATTTCAAAGGGATCGACAGCAGAACTTAAGTCGCAGTTATATAGATGTTTAGATAGGAACTGGATAGATTCGGATTATTTCAACAACCTTTATAATCAGGCTGATACAATTGAGAAAATGATTTCAGGATTGTTTAGTTATTTGTCAAAAAGCGATAATAAAGGTAGAAAATACAAGAATAGATAAACTCAAAACCCCGAACCCACAACACAAAACTCACAACACAAAACCCACAACACAAAACCCAATACAATGATATTCGGCATAGGCACAGACATAATTGAGGTTCCCAGAATGGAAAAGCATCTTGAAAAAAATGATGCTTTAATGAAAAAGCTATATACAGAAACAGAGCAAAAATATTGTGGTAAGGGTAAGGTAACACGATATCAGTGTTTTGCTGCCAGATTTGCTGCAAAAGAAGCTTTTTTCAAAGCTCTGGGAACAGGTTATCGCTACGGCATGGCTTTTCATGAAATTGAAGTTCTAAACGACGAACTTGGCAAACCATATATAGTCCCTCATGGCAAAGTGAAGGAATATCTTGAAGAACAAAAAATCAGTAGCATTCACCTAAGTATTTCACACGTGAAAGAAATGGCGAATGCTTTTGTTGTATTGGAAAAATAGACTGCTACCAGTTAATTTCAGTTAGTTATTAAAAACTCAAAAGCAACAAGTTCTCTTTTAATTCCTCCGGTAGTGTGTGCAAATAAACCATTTTCATACAATAACCCTACACCTTTTGAAAATGCTGAATGACCATTAAATTCGTGGCTAAAATCCTCATTTTTTCTGAAGAAAGAGAGTTGATAATCCAAGCAGGTAAGTTCACCCAATGGAACATTAAAAATAGTAGGTTCCTTTTGCATTTTATAGTACCAATAATACGTTTCATAACATAGGTTTTAAGTAAAATAAAAAATGAAAAGTATTCTTAGGATATAAGCAAACCTTTTTATCGGAAACGGCTAATTGCCAGAGTTATTATGATCACGTATAAAAAAAGCAGCATTCTTTTCAACACTATTTTTAACGGATAAAAAACTTATATTAAACTCTTTCGTTATCTTATTGTTTGAGTAGTAATAATTTTGGTTGGCTGTAATTGCAGTTTCCCTTGTTATTGTTGATTTTGTTCCGGTTAGTAATCCTCTCATCCATAATAATCTCCATGCAATTTCACTTAATAACCGTGTGGCTTTATATTTTGGTCTTGGAACACAAAGTGAGTCGGCCATCCAAAAAAAGAATTCTTTGTAGCTCACATTTTCAGAATTAATAATGAACCTCTTTCCTGTAATATCGCTTTCCATCAACATTTTCATCACCCTGGCAACGTCTTCAACATCAACAAATCCATTTGTACCAGTCGAATAAAATTTCAGGCCATTATACATTGTTGCAAAAAGTTTTGAGCTACCAGTACTCCAATCGCCAGGGCCTAGTATAATCGATGGGTTTATTATCACGGCATTTAATCCTTCAGCAATTCCTCTCCATACTTCCATTTCAGCATGATACTTGCTCGTGGAGTACACTGATGATTTTTTTGAACTCCAATAAGTTTCTTCTGTTACTATTCCGTTTGCAGTGGCTCTTCCAAGTGCACCAATTGAGCTAACATGAATCAGTTTTTCCACTTTTTTTTCAATAGCTGCATTAACAATATTGGTGGTCCCCGTTACATTGGTGCTTATAATACCTTCCTTGTCGGAAGATTGAAATGAAACTGAAGCAGCAGCATGGTAAACATTTTTAATTCCGTCCATTGCATCTTGTACAGAATAATAATCGAGTATGTCACCATCAACCCATTTAATCTTATTAAAAAGAGTTTCGTAGTCCTGTGAATAGTAAGAAAAGATTTTTTTTGTTTTGGATATATCAGATGATGCACGTTTTAATGCAACTGGTGACTCACCTGAAATAATTAGTTGATATAATAGATGTGCTCCTACTAATCCGGTACCTCCTGTAACAAGTATCATAATTATATTAATAAGTCTTGAATTCAAACGGAGTTCAGCGATGTTTGTCATTCTGAACAAAGTGAAGAATCTCAAATTGTAAAAATAATAAACTAAAATAGATCATTTACTTCGGTGGAGGATAACAAATTCAGTTTTTCAAATATCTAATCAATTAACGAATTGATATTATCCTATTTTTGTTTCATGCTATCAAATTCAATACATTATTCCGAGCCACTTTTCCGTCCTCCAAGTGAAGCGAGGGCATTGATTCTTCAAACTACAATAGGGTGTTCATGGAATAGATGTGCGTTTTGCGAAATGTATACTTCAAAAAAATTCCATATTAGGAAAGAGGAGGACGTTTTTAAAGAAATTGATTCGTTAAGTTCTTATTCAACTCAAATACGAAAAGTTTTTTTGGCGGATGGAAATGCAATGGTATTGTCCTATGATAAGTTAATGAGGATCATTGAAAAATTAAACAGTTCATTTCCTAATATAAATCGGATATCCGCCTATGCCCTTCCAAAAGACCTTAGCTCTAAAACTCATGATGAATTAGTATCATTGGCTAACGCAGGATTAAAGCTATTGTATACAGGCATTGAAACTGGCGATGATGAATTGCTGAAAATTATCAGCAAAGGAGAGACCTATAATTCAACGGTTGATGCATTGGTTAAAGCTCGACAATCAGGTTTGAAATTATCAGTTATGATATTAAATGGACTTGGCGGCAAGAGATTCACAACTCAGCATGCACAAAACTCGGCAAAAGCAGTAAATGCAATTGGTCCTGAATATTTATCCACACTGGTTCTCAGTTTCCCATATGGAGTTGATCATTACAAAAATAAATTTGCTGGTGATTTTATGGAAATGAGCAAGATGGAATTAATATCAGAAATGGGTGAATTTATTGGGAACCTGGAGTTAAACAATACTATTTTCCGAAGCGATCATGCATCAAACTACTTAGTACTCAAAGGAATTTTAAATCGAGATAAGGATAAACTACTAACTGATATATTTAGGGTTTTGAAAAATCAAGATCCATCAGAATTAAGGCTGGAGTGGATGCGTGGTTTATAAGTTTACTTATTTGGTATTCTTGAAATCACTATTGGATCACTTTTTTGGATTCCAAGAAGCGAAGCAGCTTTTCCTTTATTTATAGACACTTCAAGGGAATCATTGCTGGTAAACAATGCTACAATTTCACCGGGGCGAACATCACCATATGAATCATGAACTTCTGTAACTTTATATCTTTGCGATCTAAACGATATTTCAAATTTTGAGTTTGAAACAAAGCTTTTGAATTCGCCTTTTGAAATGTTTGTTATCAGGTTCTGGTAATTGTCGATATGAATTATCATGCCTTTTAAAGTATCTTCAATAATAACAGGCTTAAAAAGCATCTTATTTACGAGTTCAAGCTTATCGGGGCCGAGGTCTTTTGCATCTCCTCCTTTTGCAAGATGAGCCGCAGCTTTAGCAAATCGATCACGGCTTGAAAAAGTATGGTTTGATGATTCAAGTGGGATATCTAGTTCATAAATATTTTCGGGCTGGTGATCAAAAATTAATGAAAATATGCCGTCATCAGTACCTATAAAATACTGCTTGTTATAATAAGCCACTATGTGCATATCCTTTAGGGATTCCTCAGTGTTGATACCTATAATATGAACAGTGCCATCAGGAAAACTTTGCGATGCATTCTTTAGGATATAAGCAGCCTCAATAGAATCGAATGGTTGAATTTGATGAGTGATGTCTACAATTTGTGCTTCGGGATAAAATTTATAAATCATACCTTTTACAGCCGAAACATAATAGTCGCTTGTTCCCCAATCACTGATTAATGTAATTATCCCCATCCCTTTTCTATATTCCTATAGTTTGTTATCCATTGATTATGATGAATATCACACTATCAAAACTAGTAAGTATTAATAGGGATTTCACCATTTCATGCGAAAAATCAAAATTATAAAAATTGCTACTCTGTTTAGAGTATTTTTTTAATATTTTTGAAAGTTATTCTAATAGTTGGAAACGTGAGGTTAAGCCTATGAGTGAGAGGGTAGTACAGTTGGACTTGGGTAGTCCTTTGGAGTTTTATGGCCCGGGCGATGTGAATTTAAATCTAATTAAATCATTTTTTCCTAAGTTAAAGATAATTGTTCGAGGAGATATTATTAAATTAATTGGTACTGAGGATGATATTAAGAGCTTTGAAAAAAGGTTGGAACTACTAATTATTCAGTTTGAAAGATTTGGAAAAATAAACCAAGAAGTTGTAAAAAGAATAATGGGAGAGGAGCCAGAGGAAAATGGCATACACAACTCTCAAGATTCAGATGTACTTGTTTATGGCAGGCATGGTAAAATAATTAAAGCTCTTACCGTCAATCAAAAAAAGATGGTTGAATGTGCTGACAAAAATGATTTGATTTTTGCAATCGGTCCTGCCGGTACAGGTAAAACTTATACGGCTGTAGCTTTAGCGGTAAGGGCATTGAAAAATAGGGAGGTAAAAAAAATTATTCTTGCACGTCCTGCAATAGAAGCAGGAGAGAGTCTTGGATTTTTACCTGGTGATATGAAGGATAAACTTGATCCATATCTTCAACCTCTTTACGATGCGCTCAGGGATATGCTTCCAACACAGAAGTTTTTATCATATCTTGAAGATGACACAATTGAAGTTGCACCATTGGCGTTTATGAGAGGTAGAACTTTAAGTAATGCATACGCAATATTGGATGAAGCTCAAAATGCAACCGAAAGCCAGTTAAAAATGTTTTTAACCAGAATGGGTAAATCATCAAAATTTATTGTAACAGGTGATGTTACTCAAATCGACCTTCCCCGACAAAAACTATCCGGCTTATTACAGGCTCCTGAACTACTTACCGGGATTAAGGGAATTGAATTTATCTATCTTGATGGGAGAGATGTTGTAAGGCACAAACTTGTTACCCGAATAATTGATGCATATAATAAATCTGATAATAAATAAATCTATAATCATGAAAGAAGCAATAATCAGAACAGATTTTAATTTTCCAAATCAGAAGAAAGTTTATCACGGTAAAGTGCGCGATGTATATAATATTGGTGAAGAACTTTTAGTGATGGTTGCAAGCGATCGCATTTCAGCATTCGATGTTGTTCTGCCCGAAGGCATACCATATAAAGGTCAGGTATTGAATCAAATAGCAGCTAAATTTTTGGATGCTACTGCTGATATTGTACCCAACTGGAAAATGGCAACTCCCGACCCGATGGTAACCGTTGGGCATTATTGTAATCCATTTCCCGTTGAAATGATCATTAGAGGTTATTTAACAGGTAGCAGTTGGCGTACATATAAAGGTGGAGCCAGAATAATTTGTGGTGTTCCAGTTCCTGATGGCCTTAAGGAACATCAGCGTTTTCCCGAGCCAATTGTTACACCAACAACAAAAGCTGATGAAGGTCATGATGAAGATATCTCAAAGGAAGAAATTATCACACAAGGATTGGTAAGTGCTGAGGATTATCAGAAATTAGAAGATTACACTAAAAAATTATTTCAGAGGGGAACCGAAATTGCTGCCGAAAAAGGATTAATACTTGTGGATACAAAGTACGAGTTTGGTAAAATTGGCGATCAGATTTATTTGATTGATGAAATTCACACTCCTGACTCGTCAAGATATTTTTATGCTGATAAATATGAAGATAGGTTTGCAAAGGGTGAACAACAAAAGCAGCTTTCAAAGGAGTTTGTACGCGAATGGCTAATGGAAAATGGATTCCAAGGTAAGGAAGGTCAGAAGATTCCAGAAATGACCGACGAAATAGTTGAAAGCATATCTAATAGATACATTGAGTTATTCGAACAGGTTACTGGTGAGAAGTTTGTAAAAACACCTTCTGAAAGTGTGATCAGCAGAATTGAGAAAAATATCAATGATTTTTTACAAGAAAAAGATAATTAGCTTACAGTGAGTGTTGGATTCCAAATAGGATTAATATAAACATTATATCTTATTTATATTAATTCTGGATTGTATTGCAGAATTGTATATAATTGCTGTTAATAAAAATTTTATTAAAATGTCTTCGAGGCACTTATGTACATGCTTTTTTTTCTAAATTTACGGATTCGGCAACGCATTGTTAAATTAAACATAACTTATGTTGAGGTTTATAATTAATAGTTACTTCTTGATTACTTTATTTTTGTTGCTTGGCGCGGATAATCAGTTGTTTAGCCAGAATACTAATAATGATCAGGATAATACCGATTTGGTGAATTTTTCATCATTAAGTCCTGTTCAATCAGAGATGGATGATATGAGGGGTTGGGCAAAGCAGGACAATGGAAGTTGGCTCTCGGCTAAAAATCGAATTCCTTTTACTGATGAAAAAACAAATAAAGGTACCGGAGGTGAACGCAAACTGGGTCAGGATAACATGATAACTTTGCAATTAAGAAAGGTTATGATTAAAAATAAGCAATATAATGTTCTTGTTAAGAAATATTTTGATGGCGAATATGAATTTCCTGTTCTTCATGAAAATTGGCGCGGGTTTAAGTCACTTGATTTTTTTGTTTTCCCCAGTTATAAATTGGAAGAAATATTACCAGATGAAATACCCTTTAATGAACAATATGCTGTTAATCTTCAGTTATATGCTAGAGGTACTATAAGGGATTATGAAAAAAAACAGGAAGATGATGAGATTGTAGCAGCTATACAACTTGTTGAAAGAGGAGAGATTGTTAACGACTGGAATATTGTTTTTGCAGTATTCCCCATTAAAAATGGAGATAATGAAGTTATTCGCTTTAAACTTATTAAATCATTCAACAGAAATTATTTAGCCAGCTTTTATACCGCTCCCTCAAATTGGGAGAGAAATTTTGAAATGACCTTTTACGAAATTAATTTTTTTCGATTTAAATCATTTATACGTGATGCTCAGGAATATGTACTCGATGTTACTGAGGATGTTGATCACCTTACCGTTGAAGGAGCTTATAAAAATAATTATAATTGGGGAATTTTAAGGTATCAAATGGGTGATTGGCCAAGTGCTATCGATTATTTTAATGAAGCCTTAAAAATTAATCCAGATCCTGAGGATTTTTTAATTTATTCGTTTAGAGGAAATGCCAGGAGCAAGATGCAGAAATACAACGACGCTATTGATGATTTTGATAAAGCTCTGGATATGCAACCTAAAGACATTATGGACTATTCAAATTGGGTCAAAAATTATTTCAATCGCGGTGTTGCTAAGTATTATTTGGATGACCTGAATGGTGCCTGCAAAGATTGGAATAAGGCACTTGAATTAGGCTTTGGTCAAGCGCATGATTTTATAATGGATTATTGTGAATAAAAACAAGGTTTAACTCAAATGCCTAACAAAAATTCAGTTAAAATACTTACTACTATTCTTATTATCGCTTTCGCGATGAATGGGTTTAGTCAAATGCGTAAAAAATCCAATACTAAACTTTCTAATAATTGGCAAATAAACTACAACCTTGGTTTTACTGAGTTTTATGGTGATGCGAGTAATAACGGGTATTTTAAAAAGTTTTCGGGCGAGATAGCATTTGCAACTGGGCTCACAGTACGAAAGTATATTAATCCAATTTTTGGTCTGGGTTTCAATTTATGGTACTCAGGTCTAAAAAGCCATAAAGAAAAAAGTGCAACTGGAATTCCCGTTAATACTTATTTAACAGGAACCTATTTTGATGGTAATGTTAATCTCCTAATCGACTTTAATAATCTTTTCTGGGGTCCAAGTGCTCGTAAATTTTCTGTTTATGGGATTGTTGGTTTAGGATATGGATCGTGGAATACACAATTAACTGACTCATTATCAGGTTTGGTTATTAATAGCGGTGATGCAATTGGTGGTATTACTTTCAAAAAGGGAGGCTTTGTAATACCCATTGGTGTAGGCCTTAATTATATGTTAAACGAAAATTGGGCAGTAAATTTTGAGATGAATTTACGAACCGTACTTAATGATGATGTTGATGTTTGGAGAGATGGTTATAAATATGATCAACCCTTGTATACCAGCATTGGAGTGTCATACTTCTTTAATGGAATTGCAAAGCCAAAAAACAAATCACAACAACCCCAAATGAAATCAGTAAAGCAGGAAACACTTAAACCTGTTGTCCCTATATATAATTATAGATTACAATCAACAAATAAAGCATCAGGATCATCAGGTGCCGGTGTAATTCTAATTGAGCCTCCCACAAAAAAATCGGAAGTTTCATATACTGGTATTGTTTTTCGTGTACAAATACTTGCTAAACGTGATAATTTGCCATCGTTGAGCTCTTTAAAAAGTAAGTACAATATTGATGGTGAGATTTATGAAAATTATCAGGATGGTATTCATCGTTATTCAACCGGTATGTTCCTAACATATCAGGAAGCTGTTCAACATAGCCAAGTAATTAAAAATAAAGGAGTTCATGACGCCTTTGTTGTAGCATATAAGAATAATAAGAGAATACACATTACTCCTGAAATGAAAAGGAAGTAATCAGTAATTTTTGTTATTGATGATATTAAAAAAAAAAAGATTCAAAACCATAATTATTGGGAAAATTTGCATTCAAAATTCATTAAATACTCTTCTTAAGCTATTTAATTTTATTTTTTAGAAAAAAAATTACAAAAAAGTATCAAACTAATTAATATAAGTATACATTTGCAAAATATCTAATTATTAAATTTTTAACAATGAATAAAGGCACAGTAAAATTCTTCAATGAATCAAAAGGTTTTGGTTTTATCACAGATGAGGACTCAAACAACGAATATTTTGTACACATAACCGGTTTAATCGACAAGATTAACGAAGGTGACTATGTAGAATTTGAATTGAAAGAAGGAAAAAAAGGTTTAAATGCTGTTAACGTAAAAACAGTTTAGGAACTCTTTTTTATGAAGATATTATAGCCTGTCAAAATTTTGACAGGCTTTTTTTTGTTTAGTAGCTTAGAATGAATTCTTTCCCTATTGGTATCACTGCTTCTTCTGACACTTTTACCGGTGTATATCTAACGCCAATTCCCATATTTGTAAATATAGCGGTGCTATCATCTGTAAGCAAAGCCCATTCAATGGGTTTCCATTCATTATCATTAAAAACAGCCAAATAAACAAATTGTGATGTGTCAACAAATTGCATAGTAATATTTTTGGTTGCTATATATTCGTTTGAAACATCAATATAATTATAGTTCCCCAAAAATGGTGGGGTATGAGTGCTCTTTTCCTTAATAGAAAATAAGCCAACTGGATTGTTGCCATGTATTCGTCTATACACCTTCGCTGTTCTCTTTGGGTGATAAGGATTTCTATTATCATCTGAATTTTTGAGATAAATTTTTTCCTTATTTGGTAGTATTACCGTTGTTGAATAATATCCAAATATAGAATCAGCAAAAAACGGAGTGTAATCCATGGCTGCAGCAATACCCAAACTTCTTAGAGCCTTAATCTTATATATGTTAATATCACGAAGATCTCCTGATTTATTTTCTTTAGTTAATTCAATACTCTGTATATTAGGGTTATACACAATTCTTTCATCATAAGTTATACTGCGGTTAATTTCATCATTTAATAAGATGGCAATTTCTTTTTGGTTTTTGTTACCATCCAATAGATGACCATATTTATCCTGAAAATAATCAATATAATTTTCAATCTCTTCATTTGAAACTCTGTACGGGAGTATGTAGTTGCAAAAAGTGTTGAAATCATAACTATTATCGAATAGACTACTATTCCATATATCGTAAGATTTTTTGATGTGCTTAATTAGAAAATCGGGACTAATGTTTTTGAAATCTAACCAAATTGAATCAGCCTTGTAATTTAATCTTCCCACTACTTTTTCGATCGAATCACGTTTTTGTTTTATGGATGAAATATTAGGGAAGTCATAAATGTTTATCTCGATAGGATTATCCAATGAATCGACAAGTGACTGTTGAATACTATAATTATTGTCAAGGTTTTCTATTAAGTAATACGCAGATTTGAGTTTTAAGGAATCTTCCGGCTTCTGAAAAGTAAGAATTACTCTCATTAGGCCCGGTTTATGAATACCGGATTGATTTAATACATCTTGAATTTCATTTGGTATACCAGGTTTCTTACTCTTTAAGCAGCTATTACATATTATAGCCAGAATAATAAGAAGTAAAATTGAATTATTTGAGTGTATCCGCAAAACCAAGTATATAAGGTTGGTTAGGTTTACTTGAAAAACACAATTTTGTTTCACAAAACAGTGTTATATTTCTTTAATGGATTTTTCTGGTAACCAACCAACGCTACCATTTTTTATTTTTATCTCAACCCAATTATCAATTTTATCAGTAATAATAACTTTTGTACCCTCATGGATTACGAATAAATCAACAGCATTCTGCGTTGGGGAGCTTTTTACTGTTATGGAGGAGGTGAAAACAATTCCTTCTTTATGATCAATATTAAAATAATATTTCTGTGTTGCCAGAGATGATGAAACAACAGTTATTACCAAAAAAAGCAATCCGATATAGAATGATAATTTCCTGTTACCTCGTTTTCGTGATAGGATAAATATACCAATTGTAATCACAAGGAGTGCAAAAGAGATTAAAGTGAATATAGCCCATGCGTCAGCATCAAGAAAATTATAGAAAAAATTCCACCATTGGTTATAAAAAAGTTCAGGGACTTCTTCAATCTTATCAACGATCATGCTATTTGCAATATTCAAATTGTAATCAATACTTTCATCATTTGGAAGAAGCTTTTTGGCCTTTTCGAAATAAAGTATTGCCGAGGCAATATCATTATTCTTGTAACATGTATTACCCATGTTATAATATAATTCCCCTGATTCTAATCCTTGGTCGATAACTTGTTGATAAGTAGATAGAGCGGAATCATAAAGACCTTTATTATAAGCATTGTTAGCATCAACAATTAAGGAATCAGGATTACTGCTAAATGTATTTACAAATAATACATTTAATGTAACTATTATTATATATTTAAAAATTTTAATCATAGATGTAAATATTGACAAAAAATCTCAATACTAAAACAATAAATATCAAATAAATTGCAAATTTCAATTCATAATATTTAAACTACTTTGACTTTTCAATTATTGCTGAGAATATCTTTTTATTTCAATGCCTTTTCGGCTTGCATAATTGCACTAGCCGATTCGTTATAAATACTTGCCATTTTATTGCTTGAATCGCCCGGAGCAAATCTTGCAAATTCAATATTATTAAGGGTGTTTATAAAACTATCAGTCACCAATTCATCAACTCCTTTTTCTTTTAACATATCAGCCACGGTTTCGATCGAAAGCTCAGATTGTTTTAGACTGAATTTATCAGCAATATAGCCCCAAAGCGCCTGAGCAATCTCATCATAATATGCTTTGTCATCTTCTGCATTCATATATTTTTCAGCGGACCGAAGCCTGGTTTTCGCAACTTTATTTGCCTTTCTGTTTTTTAATAGTCCAACGTTTGATTTTAGTTTGTCCATCCTCCTTACAATTATAATGAGGATTATCATTATTACTATGGGCAATAGTAAAAAGATAAAGAATGTGGTGGAGAGAAATAAATATTTACCATGTTCACTAAAGCTAAAAGGAAGCAATTTAATATGTTGAATATCTTGCCCAATAAATCTTATATCCTCTTGTGCTGAAGAACTATATGATATTCCATTTGAAGTAGCTTCTCCTTTTTCTACCAGAATGTTATATTTTTCGGATGATAAAGTATGATACTTATTGTCGCTTGGATTAAAATAACTCAATAAGATTGGCATTATTTCAAAATCGCCTCCATTTCGTGGAATTGCCAAGAATTCAAATTTTTTCTTTCCTGATATCCCTGTGGAGTTTGTTTTAATATCGCTCGTTACTTTTGGATCAAAACTTTCAAAGTCAACGGGAAATTTAACATTAGGAATATTAATTAATTCTAAATTTCCCTTTCCAGATATAGTATAAGTAAGAGTAAGCGCATCATTTGCAATAAGTTTGGTTTTGTCGATTCGGCTACTAAAGATAAAATCGCCAACGGCGCCATTAAACCCCATTGGTTTCCCTTCCTGAGGTAAAGATTTAACATTTACTACTATTGTATTTGACTTAATGATAGTACTTATGTTCTTTACATTCCTGTTAAAAAATTGATCATTGAAAAAATCTTCAAATGGATCATTTCCACGCTTTCTCTTGTTTTGAACTCTAAGCTGAACCGTACATTCCATTTCTGTAGGTTCAATTGTAAGCTTTCCCGTTTTTTGAGGAAATACAGCAAACTTATTTATTACAGCAACAACGTATTCCTCACCGTTAATTATCTCAGTATCTTGTTGATATTGTTTGTTTTCTTCTAATAAACTTTTCGACCAAAATCCTTGAAATGAGGATAGCTTTTTTACCATCAAATTGGATACCGGTACTCTTGTATATATTTTATAGGTTAAAATTACCTGTTCCCCAATAAAAGGATTTGCATTACTTACGGAAGCTTTTATATAAACATCATCATCCTGCAATACTCCGGGATCTTTAGTTTTATTATTTGTATTTGCGGAAGTATTGCCTTGCTGACTACCAGTAGTATTAATGATTTGAATTTTAATACTATTCGATTGTACTTGCTTTCGATCAACAGTAGCTGTAGCAGGGCTAATCACAACTTCGCCCTCCTGAGTAGCCTGAACTATATATGTATAAGTCATCGAATAGGATTGTGTCATCTTCCCATTCACATATTGAACACTTGAATTGGTTGATGTACTTGGTCCGGATAGTACCTGAAGGCTTCCAAAATTTGGTGATTGAAAATTGTCAGCATCCTGATTTATTTCATACACAACCCTAAAACGTTCACCTACTTTTGCAACTTGTTTTGCAGAACCATTAAAACGTATTTGATCATTCGCCAGACCAAGAAAGCCTGATGTTATGAATAATGATATAATTAAGATTCTATTTATCATGTCTCCTTATACGTTTACCAAAGTAGTTCAACCACATAACCCTAACAAAAAATATTCCATCTTAGTATATGTCAGGTTCTTTAGTTATCATTTATTAGTATCTGCCACATAGTCAATACACCCTACCAGTCAATATCACTTTTGCTTCCTTTTACTGCCTGAGCTTTCTGCTTTTGAAGCTTTTGTAGAGTTTTTTTCTCATCATTTTGTAAAGCATCAAGCATGCGTTGAGCATCCTGTTTTGATATTTGCTGAGGTTGCTGTTGTTGATCTTTTTGTTGATCTCCCTTATTTTGGTCCTTTTTATCCTGATCTTTTTTCTCGTCGTTCTGATTGTCTTTTTTATCCTGGTCCTTCTTGTCTTGATTTTCTTTATCCTTGTTTTCCTGATCCTTATTTTGATCTTTGTTCTCTTCGTCTTTCTTGTCCTGATCTTTATTTTGATCCTGTTGTTGTTCTTTTAGTTTCTTTCTTGCGTATTCAATATTATATTTCGCATTTTTATCGTTAGGATTTAGTCGCAATGAGTTTTTAAATGAATCAATACTTTCCTTAAATTTATTCTCCTTCATAAAAGTATTTCCCAGATTATAGTATGCAGCAGCTTTTTCCTCATTTGTTGTGTTTCGCTCAATTATTTCAGAAAAAAGTTTTGTCGATTCTTCATAGTTCTCCTGTTCATACATTGCATCACCAAGGTTAAAAGTACCTTTTGCGTAATCTGGTTTTTCCATTAACGCTTTCCGATATTCTTTCTCTGCATCCTGATAATTGCCTTCGCTATATTCGCTATTGCCCTTGCGTACTCTTTTTTTCTCCTTTTGTGAGTAACCAGCTGTTGCCGTAAGAGCAATAAATAGAATTATTATTATAGTTCGCATAGTACTATTCTTTCTTTCCAAAAAAATCAAATTTCTTAGCCCATCGTGTTTTTCTATCAGCTATCAATAATTCAATTATTAACATAATTATTGTCAGACCTAAGAAGATTTGGAATCTATCCTCGTAATCTGTAAATTGTCTTGTTTCTATTTCTTTTTTGTCAATTTCATTTATATCATCGAAGATTCTTTGTAAACCACTGCTGGCATTATTTGCTCGGGCATAGGCTCCACCACCGGCAGCAGCAATTTGTCGTAGCATATCTTCATTAAGTTTTGTAATAACTGTATTGTTTTGTTTATCCTTTTTAAAACCGGTTTGTGTTCCATATTGATTATATATTGGAATAGGGGCACCTTCGGGTAATCCCATGCCAATGGTAAACACATTTATTCCAAGTTCATTGGCCATCTTTGCCGCTTCCAGTGGATCATCCTCGTGGTTTTCACCGTCGGTAATTACAATAATTGCTTTGTTGTGTTCGGTTTCTCCAAAACTCAAAGTTGCCATTTCAATGGCTTCACCAATGGCCGTTCCCTGTGTGGGTACTATTTTTGTGTCGACGGCCGAAAGGAAAAGCTTAGCAGCTGAATAATCAGTTGTTAATGGAAGCTGTTTATAGGCATTTCCGGCGAAAATTATAATACCAACTCTATCGCCCTGAAGTTTATCAACCAATGTGGATATAGCAAGTTTTGACCTTTCAAGTCGATTTGGCTTTATATCCTCTGCCAACATTGAATTTGAAACATCTAATACAAGATATAAATCGATTCCTTCTCGTTTTATATTTTCAAGTTTTGAGCCTATCTGAGGATCAACTATCCCTACGATTAAAAATGTTGCGGCTATTAGCAAAATAATGAACTTTAGCACTGGCGTTGATGAAGAAACTTCAGGCATCAGTTTGGCAATTGTTTTGCTGTCGCCAAATCGGGTTCTTGCTTTTTTTAACCATAATCTGTAAAGCCAGAATAGAATTGCAAAAACAAGCAAAACCCCAAGAAGGATAAAGTATTCAGTATGTGCAAATTTTATCATTTTTTGATTTCGATAATTAGTTTATTGGTCATTAGTATTGTTTTTATTTATGGAAATCTTCTGAATACAATGTATCTTAAAATAATTTCCAGGGTAAAAAGCACTAGAGCTAATAACGCAAATGGCACAAAAGCTTCATGTTTCTTTCGAAACTCCTGAATATCGATTTTTGATTTTTCAAGCGTATCGATTTCCTTATATATTTCCTTTAGTTTCTTATTATTATCGGCTCTAAAATATCTTCCTCCAGTCATTCCAGCAATTTTTTCCAAAAGTTCTTCATCTATCTGGACTTGCATTTGTTGCATTTGAATACCAAAAGCAGTTTGAACTGGATAGGGTGCTGTTCCCATCGAGCCAATACCTATAGTATAAACCCGAATACCAAACATATGGGCCATCTCAGCAGCTGAAATTGGATCAACAGATCCCGAATTATTAACACCGTCTGTGATTAGAATTATAACCTTTGAGATGGCATCCGAATTCTGTAATCTGCTAACAGAAGTTGCTAACCCATCTCCAATTGCTGTTCCATCTTCAATCATTCCACTTTTAACTTCACTAAAAATGTTTGTAATCATTTGGTGATCGGTGGTTAGGGGTACTTGTGTAAATGCTTCTCCACTAAAAATTACAAGACTCACCCGATCGTTTGGCCTTTTTGCTATAAATTCTGCGGCAACTTCTTTTGCGGCTTCTAATCTGTCGGGTTTAAAATCTCGGGCAAGCATACTACCCGAAACATCAATCGACATAACAATATCTATACCTTCGATGTGTACATTTTGTTTTGTGGAAATTGATTGTGGTCGTGCTAATGCTATAGCGATGAGTGAGATTGCAAATATCCTCAGAACAAATAACCCATGTATTAACCATGTTTTTGGGCTTGGGGCAATACCGGCGAAAGCCTGAATTCCTGAAAACCTCAGTTCAGCTGTGCTTTTCTTATTCCTAAACCAATACCAAACTATTAGTAGAGGTATTACTAGCAGTATGTATAAATATTCGGGATTTGCCCAATTATCAATATTTAACATTTAATTGCTTTCTTTTAAGTTAGTTTCTTTATCAGTTTCTGTCAGTATTGGTTCTTCAACATTTTTTGTTTCATTAACGAAATCAATACAATGCGTTAGTCCAAGGTCATTTTCTAGAGCTGTTGGAACTGCTTTTGCAAATTTTACCATATCAGAAAGATTAAGCACAGCTTCCAGTTTTCCCATTACTTCTTTATTAATTTTGAGATCATGTAATTCCGTTATAATCTCATAACTTGTCATCTCAGGAGCATCGATATGATAACGATTTTCCAAATATTCTCTGGTTATATCAATAAGCTCAGTATAGTATTTTTTCAACATTCCTGATTGCCAAACTTTGGCCAGCCGAAGTTCTTCTAATTGTTTAATTGCCAATACGTGAGCAGGTAATACTGGTTTTGGTTTACGTTTAAAAATTGGTTGTTTTTTCTTTCGTTTTATTAGGTAGAAAATCAATAGTACTATCAAAATTAGCCCGGCTGATGTAACTATTATCCAAGGTAAAACTTCTGCCAGAGTATATGGCTCTTTAATTGGACCAACCAATGGCTTAAAAACTTGCGAAGTATCAACTACCGGAACAAATACCTGTAGGAAAAGAATTCCAGTTGAGGTACTATAGATGGTACTATCATCTTCAAATCCGAACTTAAAATCTACTGCAGGTATTTCAAAATAACCTGAATCGAAAGAAGTAATTAGAAACTTCTGATGAAGAATGATGTCAGAATCAGACAAAGTAGTATCGATATTACTTCTGTTTAATACTTCAATATTTGAGGTGAGTGTATCAGCAAAATAAGGCCATGCAACAAGGGTGTTTTGAGGAACTTGTATTCCAATTTCATATACAATCTGATCACCTATCATAATAGCATTTGAATCCAGAGAAGACCATGCACCGGTTTGCTGTGCATTCGCTGATCCAAAAAAAAGCATCATGAAAAAAAATATTATTATGTTACTTATCCACTTCATTATAAATGTGATTATTTTACTTCCTTGATTCCCTTTTCTTAAATAGACTCATAAGAGGTACTACATAATCTCTTCCTGTATAAACTTTTGCCATATCTACTCCATATCTACCAAAAATTGTATCCAAATAAGCCCTTTTCGATCTTACCTGATTAGCATAATGATTCCTTACTTTCGAGCTTGAAGTATCAATCCATCTTGTAGTACCTGTTTCTGCATCAAGCATATTAACTAGCCCTATGTTTGGAATATCAGTTTCACGTTCGTCGGTTACCCGGATGGCAATAAGATCGTGTTTGTAGTTTGCAATTTGGATAGCTTTCTCAAATCCACTATCCATAAAGTCACTTATTAGAAAGGCAGTGGATTTCTTTTTTATCGCATTTGATAAATATCGCAACGCTTCTGAAATATTTGTGCCCTTGTTCTCAGCTTTAAAATCAATTAACTCTCTGATTATTCTTAATATATGGCTTGTTCCTTTTTTTGGAGGTATAAATTTTTCAACTTTATCACTAAAGAATATCACACCTACCTTGTCATTATTTTGAATGGCTGAAAAGGAAAGCACAGCAGCTATCTCTGTTACTATATCTTGCTTTAGCTGATCACTGGTTCCGAAATTATTTGATCCTGAAACATCGATTAACAACATAACCGTCAGTTCTCGCTCTTCTTCGAAAATCTTTACAAAAGGATGGTTAAATCTGGCAGTAACATTCCAATCTATATTGCGGATATCATCACCAAATTGGTATTCACGTACTTCACTAAATGCCATACCTCTTCCTTTGAATACACTATGGTATTCACCAGAAAATATCTGATTTGACAATCCTCTTGTCTTAATTTCAATTTTCCTTACTTTTTTGAAGATTTCTTGCGCGTCCACTTTTTAAAGTTATACGTTATTTGTTAAAAGTTAAGTGTTGTTAGTTAATAGAGTGGTATACTATAGATAGTTCCTTAAGGCACTTCAACCGAATTTAAAATTTCATTTATTATATCCTCACTGGTAATGTTTTCAGCTTCTGCTTCATATGTTAATCCAATTCTATGGCGCATAACATCGTGAGCAACTGCACGAATATCTTCCGGAATTACATAACCACGTTTGCGAAGAAAAGCAAGTGCTTTTGCTGCCAAAGCAAGGTTTATACTCGCCCTTGGAGAAGCTCCATATTGAATCATACCCGAGAAGCTACTTAGCTTATAATCATTTGGATATCTTGATGCAAATACAATGTCAGTAATGTAATTTTCAATTTTCTCGTCCAAATAAACTTCACGTACAATTTCGCGTGCTTTAAGTATATCTTTTGCCGTTAGTATCTTATTTGTTGAAGATTGTGTGTTCGTAATATTTTGACGAAGGATCAATTTTTCCTCCTCTTTTTTAGGATAGTTAATAACAACCTTCAACATAAAACGGTCAACTTGTGCTTCAGGTAAAGGATATGTTCCTTCTTGTTCAATGGGATTTTGAG
>JABMPH010000400.1 GCA_013203805.1 Bacteroidota bacterium
AAAAAAATAATCAAGAAATAGATAGAATGCGCAATATGAAAATTTGGGCAGCAAGGTAAATGGAGTTTAGTGTGCAAGCTTCAACTTTAGAATAAAACAGACAATCGTACCGGTCAAGCCGCCTCTTAATTAGAATAATGGGAGCTTCAATCCTGTTGCTCTTACACCCACTTGTAATGCCCATTAGTCACATTCAAAAAACAATAAACGACTATATAGTCGTTTATTGTTTTTAAATATTATATTTGCATATTCATTACAACATTTACACGTATTTAAAAGGAAAAATATTTTGATCGTACTCAGCAAAATAACAAAGATACCGGAGCTGCCAGCCCTGTATACTATGGATATACTGATATGATGGAAAGATTCGAACACGCCTATTTAACAGACAAATGGATGTAAATAATGGTAAGTCTAGATACATGTTAATACAACAGTTTCAAATGAAAAACATGGATGGATTTAAGCTTAAAATTAAAGAGGCAAGGTTATTACCTGTCCAAAATGTAGTGCCAAATTAAATTGATTATTAAATAAATATATTCTTATGGAAACTTTAGATGTAACAGTTATTGAACCACGATTAAAACACCCAACAATCTTCGAAAAATTTGATGCTTTACCGGGAGGTGAATCATTTGTTATTCATAATGATCACGATCCTAAACCTTTATACTATCAGTTAGTCGCAGAACGAGGTCAAACCTTTGATTGGGAATATCTCTTAAGTGGCCCCGAAATATGGGAAGTGAAAATTAGTAAATTAAATATCGGTGAAAAACCTGCTTCTATTGGGGAATTGGTTGCTTCAGATTTCAGAAAAGCAGAAGTTTTTAGAAAATTTGGATTAGATTTTTGCTGTGGAGGAAAAAAATCTATAAAGGAAGCTTGCGATGAAAAAGGATTAGATACTACGGAAGTAGAAAAAGCATTAAAAGCCGTGGAAAATCTACCAAAAGTTAGGGAAGATGATTTCAACTCTTGGGAATTGGATTTCTTGGCTGATTATATTGTTAACACGCACCATTCGTATGTTACAAACGCAATGCCTATCCTCGACGAATTTAGCTCCAAAGTAGCAAGAGTGCATGGAGCCACGCATCCAGAGGTAGTTTTAATTGCTCAACATTATAATGCTGTTGCCAATGAATTAAGGGCCCATATGCCGAAAGAGGAGCTAATGTTATTTCCATATATCAAACAAATGGTTGCTGCCAAGAAGGAGGGGTTAAAATTACAACCAGCCGGTTTTGGTACAATAGAAAACCCAATTCGTATGATGGAAGCAGAACATGTTTCAGCAGGAGATAATATGGAAAAGGTACGCCAGTTGAGCAATGACTTTACGTTGCCAGCAGACGCGTGTGCTAGTTATGGTGTGTTGTTTGGGAAATTAGAAGAGTTTGAACAAGATTTACATCGACACATCCATTTAGAGAATAACATCCTGTTTAAAAAAGCAATTGCTTTAGAAAAAGAACTATTGGGATAAAATCGGAACCGCCTGCACGATATTCGTTTTTCTCCAAATGGTCGATGCTGCCTATGGTGAATAGTAGGTTGTTTCTTCCACCGGTATTATTGCATGGAATAAAGATCTGTGGCAATCGAATTACGTAACGCCATAAAGCCGGAATTGAATTTTGGCTTTATGGTAGGATTGCGCTTATCGGACTGATTATTAAAGGGGCATATAACTTGCCGGTAAAAGAGATGCCATTCAGGTGGTTTTGAGTAATTCCTGAAAGGTTAAAGAATAGCATCAGAAATAATACAAAGGATATTACATTGGCACTTGTCGGTAATTTAAAGATTTGAAAATGAAAGAAAACAACCCCATACAAACATTGATGGATGAGCATGATCTGATAAGCTCTACCGAAGGAATAATAAGTAAACTGGACGGAACGTGGTTGGAGAATGAAGCCAAATACGCAGAAAGCATTCAAAAACTTCTAACCTTTTTTAAAGAATACAGCGACCATTTTCATCACCGAAAGGAAGAAGAAGTATTGTTTAAGGAGTTGCGCGACAACCCCGAATTCTTATTAAATGATATTGTAAATGAGTTGGAAGAGCATCATGAGATGTTTCGCAATACAATAAAGGAAATTGAACAAGCCTTAGAAAACTCAGATTACGAAAAAGTGCAATTACTTTGTGCTGGGTATATCAATGATTTACTCGATCATATCGCAGTTGAAAATGATGAATTGTTT
>JABMPH010000401.1 GCA_013203805.1 Bacteroidota bacterium
AAATTTGATAGCATATTCTAACAATACATCAAATTTTATTTTATCACGAGAAATATAAATTGCTCTTGCTATTTCTACAATTCCGCCTGAATAATCAGGCTTAAACAAGCAATCAATTATTGTTTTTTCAAGGTCAGAACAAACAACTATTAAAATTATCTATCCATATTTTTTTTGTTCCAAAGAAATGCTTTTCATTATGGTATATAAACTGGAATAATATTTCCTTAACCTTTATTGTAGATGGTCGTATTTGTTTTGAAACTACAATTTGTTCTATTAATGATGGTTGAGTAATTAAGTTGTGAACTTGTAATGCAGAATAGTAACCAATATAATATTTTGCATCTTGCACTAAATATTCAGCTAATAAATGCCAGTCTGGCATAAATGTTTCAGCGTCTTGTTCGTACGGAATTACGTAATACAATCCTCTTTTTACTCTCATTAAAAGTCCTCTGCGTGTCATATCACTAAGTAGTTCCCTTAATGCACTATCATTAGATTTTGGTAATGCTTTTTTTGCAAGTTCATAGTCAAAACAATGCCTGTCCTGTTCATTAAAGAATGTTAGGATTTCATTAGATTGCTTTGATATGTACTTATTTTTCATAGTTGCCTTGTCAGTTTAAAACTGCTTACAAAGATATGAAACATATTTAATTTGATTACAAAAAAATGAATAAAATTATCAATCATAGCACAAATGTCAGATTCAACCTGACTTAATTACTATAATCAATATTTTTCTGTGAGCATTGGCAAAGAATAGCTCTTTTGGTTTTTTTGAGCTGGTATTTTGTGAGTCGGCAAAAAACCAAATGTGCTATTTGTGCGTGGGCTTTTCATTTCAATTATTTTTCTGCTTCATTCATTACATTGTCGTTCTTTAAGCTTGTGTACAACGGATTTGCTTTGCACCGTTGCCGCTGTTTTTTTTTGATTTTTGAGTTTTTGACTTACCTTCAAATTTGCAAATTATTTCTACGAAGCATTAACAGCGGTAATGGTGTATAGCTGTTGTTGGTGGTAGTTAATTTTTAACCATTTTGACTTTACTCCTACCTTTTTTATGTATTATTTCAACAATATAAATACCAGAAAATAAATCACCAATATAAAGATTTTCTGCTCGTTGTATTTTCTTTACAACTGATCCATGATAATTATATATTATCACAGAATTATAATCTATTCCATCAATACTGAAATAGTCACTTGTGGGATTTGGATAAAATCTTAGATTATCTAACGGTGGATTATCCTTGATATAATCATTTTGATGGACAAAATTCAATCTCAAGCTTATTGTATCTTGATTATATTTTATCATAAAAATCAAAGAATCTGAATCACATAATGGCGAGCCAAATATTGGATCGTTTATGATAGTATCATTTAGGCTAGTGGTTTCATTAGGCAATATTATACTAGAATAATTGGGAACATCAGAAGTTTTATGAATATATATTGAATGTCCTCCAAACCCAAACAGCATGACTGTATAAATTGTGTTTGGATTAACTATATAGCATGATTGATATCCAGAATACCACCCTGCGACGCCAATTTCCTGCCAACTATATCCTGAATTATTTGTTTTGTACACCAGAGTTAGTTCTCTATTACCATTTGATTCAATTAAGAACCCTGTTGTTTCATTAATAAATTTCATATAATTTGGAACCACATGGTTGTTTTCACATTTCTCAAAAACCATAGTTTCATTTTTAAAAACTCTATAACCGGTAGAATTATATTCACATTCAATAGTTTCAAAGGTATAATTTGTATCAGGACTAAAACATTCTTGTTTATCAAAACCAATAAAGGAAAATTGCGAAATTGACTCTTGGCTAAATAATAATAAAATTATTGAACAAATAAAAAAAATTTCTCTCATAATCGTTATATTTAATTAGTTAATAATTCATATTAATTCTATTAAATTCTGAATTGCTAAGTTTGAACTTAATTACCACCAACGGTTTGAATATGGTGCGTGCCGCACTTTATTCAAT
>JABMPH010000033.1 GCA_013203805.1 Bacteroidota bacterium
GTAAAATAGAGATAGATATACTAAAGAATCCAATTGGAAAACAAGATCAATATATTGCAACCTATGGAGGGTTTAAGAAATTTATATTTAATGAAGATGGCTCAGTAGATATTCATAATTTCAATTTCGATAAAGATAAATTACTTAAGATAGGTTCAAATATGCTTTTACATTTCACTGATCAAACACGTAATGCTAACAAAATACTTAAAAAGCAAACAAAAAATATTGGCGATAAGTTTGAAGATTTAAAAAAAATAGCATCATTGGTAGAAGATTTAGAGGCAGGTTTAATGGCAAATAACTTTGATACTATAGGAGATTTATTAAAGGTGAATTGGGAAATAAAAAGAACTCTATCAAGTGGAATTACAACGCCACAAATAGACAACATGGTAAATCTAGCAATGGATAATTGTGCAAAAGGCTGTAAAATTTCAGGAGCTGGAGGTGGCGGTTTTTTATTTGCTTATGTTGATAGAAATTTACAGAATAAGTATAGAAAAGCAATGGAAGGCTTCAGAGAATTACCGTTTATGATAGAACCACTTGGTAGTCGCATAATTTTTAATATATCTTAATATTGATGAAAGCTTTTTTACTTGCCGCAGGACTGGGTACCAGGCTACAACCAATTACTTTAACAACACCTAAATGCTTAGTCCCTATATGTGGCAAACCATTGCTGTATTGGTGGATTCAGCTTTTTAGAAAACACAATATTGATAAGGTATTGATTAACTTACATCACCTAAGTACTCAAGTAAAAGGTTATATTGAGAATAATATTGAGGATATAGAATTTGTTTTTTTTGATGAAAAAAAACTATTGGGTAGCGCAGGTACTTTGAGAGAAAATAAAAGTTTTGTGAGTGAAGAAGAAGATTTTTTCATTATTTATGCCGACAACCTCACTGATTATAATTTGAGTGAGTTCTATTCCTTTCATAAAAAAAGCGGAAAAGACTTTTCCATGGCTCTATTTACAACCGATACTCCAAAGACAAAAGGAATTGTGCAATTGGATGATAACAATACGGTTATTTCATTCGAAGAAAAACCACAATATCCAAAATCTAATCTAGCAAATGCAGGTTTATACATTGCAAAACCAAAGATTTTGGAATTAATAGCCAATGATAAACTGGTAGATATAGGATTTGATTTATTACCACAATTAGTAAATAGAATGAGTGCATGGGAACACAAAGGCTTTCTCATGGATATAGGTACCATAGAACACCTTAAGAGCGCAGAAAAAGAATGGAAAACTAAAATAAAAGTTTAAAGATAAGAACATTAATAGTTAATATATAAAAGATGAGTTATACAAAATCAAGCCTGAACTTTAAGGAATACAAAAACTATTTCATAAAGTCTTTGGCCTTAGTAAATGAGGAAGAAGTTAGTAATCTGATTAAAGTAATCATTAATAAGTATGAAGAAAGGAAAACTATATTCGTGATTGGTAATGGAGGTTCCGCAGCTAATGCCTCACATTTCGCGCAAGATTTGGCAAAAGGCACAAGAAAAAATATTAATATAAAAAAACGAATTCGAGCTCTTAGTCTTACTGACAATGTCGCATTTATTACTGCATTAGGGAATGATGATGGGTATGATACAATTTTTGAGCAGCAATTGAGAACCTTTGCTAATAATGGGGATATTTTAATAGCCATAAGTGGCTCTGGGAATAGTCCAAATATAATAAAAGCAGTTGAATGGGCTAATGAAAATAAAATATTTACTGTTGGAATAACAGGATATAATGGAGGTAGGTTAAAACAAATTTGTAAACAATCCGTTCATATTGAACTTAACGATATGGCAACGGTAGAAAGTATCCATTCTTACGCTTTACATTACATAATTATCAGTTTAATGAAAATTATAAATAATTCTCCTAATTTCGGTTTATGATGAAAATTGCTTATTTAGATAGAGATGGCGTCATAAATTTAAAGGCACGTAGTCATCAATATATTACTAGTTGGGAGCAGTTTAAGTTCAGTCCAAATATTTTTAATTTTTTGAGAGATTTAATTGCTAAAGGTTATAAATTAATAATCGTTACAAATCAACAGGGAATAGGTAAAAATTTGTTTACTATTGGAAATTTGAGTGAGATACACGAAAACATGCTCCACGTATTTAGTGAAAATAACATAAAAATAGAAAAAATATATTTTTGTCCACACACAAAAGAAGAAAACTGCAACTGCAGAAAACCAAGTA
>JABMPH010000402.1 GCA_013203805.1 Bacteroidota bacterium
ATTCTGCAAGGAAAAAACGCAGGTAAATACGAAAGCAATGGTGATGTCGTTCATTTCACCATTGCTTTCGTATTTACCTGCGTTTTTTCCTTGCAGAATATCAGTTAATTGCGAACTAATTTCATTGGCACTAAGATTATTTATTCCGGCTCTATATCTGTCGATTACAATATCAATTTCAGGAGCACCTTCTTCAATGCTGGTTTTGGGATTTACCACCATTGGCAGATCGCCAAGTTTAGCTTTAATATCAGCTGTAATAGTATTGATTTCTTGCAGATTCCTGCCTTTTACCTCAATAACTAGCGGCGCTGTTTCAGAACCCATTGTTGACATAAGAGCCGTTTCATCCCGAATGATCGATATCTCGGCGTCTGATATGTTACTTAGCAAATTACTAGTTGCTGCTATAATATCTTCCGAACGACCGAGGGAATTTTCTGCTATTTTAATTTTAATTACTGCTGTATTCTCATTTTTGAATACTGATATATCTATGGAAGCATCAGCCTTACCAATTGTTGAATATATTGTTTCTATTTCATCAGGAAAAGCTTCACCCAGCATATTTTCAATTGCTTCAACAGTACGAGAAGTTGTATTTATTTCGGTTCCTTCTTTCAGTTTTATGTCGATACTAAACTCTCCGGCACTGCCTTTTGGCAAGTATTCGCTTCCCACATATGGGAGTATAAGTACTGTTATTGCTACTAAGCCTGCTGCCAAAATAATAACTATATATCTATATTTAAGGATGCTTGATAATGCTTTTCCATACCACCCCAGGCGCACTGATTTTATCAATCTTTTTTTCGACTTTTCGGAGTATGCAAAATTGAATAACATCGGGATTACCAGAATAGCAACAAAAAGTGATGCAAGCAATGAAAATGCTACAGTCCAGGCCTGATCCTTAAATAATTCACCTGAAGCGCCATGGAGGTAAACAATGGGTAGAAAAACCACAATTGTGGTTAGTGTTGATGCAACTATTGCCCCCCCAACTTCGGCTGTTCCGTTTATCGCAGCTTCTTTAACGCTCATACCCTGCTCCATATTTCGGAAAATATTTTCCACAACCACAATGGCGTTGTCAACCAGCATTCCTGCCCCCAGTGCTAAACCTCCAAGAGTCATTATATTTAGGGTGAGTCCATTAAAATACATTAGATTAAATGTTGCTATAACCGAAACGGGAATAACGAAACTGATAATTGCCGTAACCTTCATTCGTCTTAAGAAGATATAAAGAATGAAAACGGCCATAAGAGCTCCCAGCAATGCTGTTTCCTCAACCTCATTTATTGCTGCATTTATAAAATGTCCCTGGTTTTGTATTACTTCGAAATTATAACTTGGCAATGCCTTTTTTATATTTTCCAATGATTCGAGAAGGTCATCAGCAGCAAGTACTGTATTATAACCTGTTTCTTTATATATGGATAAGCCCAAGCATCGCTGACCATTAATCCTCACGATATTATCAGGCTTCTTATTTGTAAAACTTACGGTCGCAATGTCCCTAAGTAGGATAGCGGTTTTTTCATTATTGCCAGCATCGACAGCAGCTAGGTTATTTTGGTTTGGTTGGGTATATGCAACAACAATATCGTTTAATTCTTCAATACTTTTAAGTGTTGAGACACCTTTAATGATGTATTTTTTCCCCATCTCAACAATGGTACCTCCGCTAACATTGCGGTTCATGTTTTGAATTTGCTGCACAATCTGTCCGGCGGTTAGTCCATAGGCATCCAATAGGTATTTGTTTGTTTCAATAAGTACTTCTTTTTCCTCAGCACCTGTTATAACAACGTCGGCTATTCCGTCTAAACGAATAAGTTCATTTCGAATATAGTTTTCACCAACCTGTCTTAGTTCATCCATATCGGTGATCTCAGGATTTACCATCCCAATTATCATTATTGGGGTTGCATTTGGGTTGTGCTGACTGATTGTAAAATCATCAATATCTGAACTTTGGCTATAGGCTGTTAGGGCCTTTTGTAAGTCTAGAAAAGCCTCGTCCATATCATGGCCCCATTCATATTCAACGGTAACCTGAGCAGTGCCAACCATGCAAATGGAGCTTACTTGTTTAACGCCTTTTTGCCTGATGCTTTGGGCTTCTATATCTTCAATATATTGTTTTTCAATTTCTTCAGGAGGTTTTTCTCCGGCCGATATTTCGATAAATATTCGCGGTGCATTTAAATCGGGAAGTAAATCTACACCAAGTCTGTTGAACGAAATATATCCAAGCAGGATTATTGCAATCACCATCATGGAAACCGTTACCGGATAATTAACCGAAAATTGAGTTAGTTTTTTCATGTGTTATTCGTCATTGGTAATTAATAACTGATGTTTAGTGGGCTTGTCTTTCTGAGCAAAGCGAAGAATCTAATTTGATACTTTCATGGATGAGATTCTTCACTTCGTTCATAATGACAAAAAAGAGTGCTATTTCACAACTTTCACTTTCGATTTATTCCGCAAGGTTTCAAATCCTTTAGTTACAAGTTTTTCTTTTATTTCAAGACCTGATATCACCTCTACAAATTCAGGATTCTCCAGCCCAAATGTTATTATTCGCTCCTGAGCCTGACCTTTGTCGATAACAAAAACCGTATTTCCACGCTGTTTTGAAAGAATGATGTTTTTGGGGATTACTATTGTACTGTCTTTTGAGGCAACAATAATTTCTCCTTTTGCAAACATTCCGGGACGTAGTAATAATTCATCGTTTTTAATGGTTACAACTGCTTTAAAAGAACGTGATTGCGGATCTATTGCTGGTGAAAGTTGTGAAATTATTCCGGTTAGGGTATCATCAGGGATGGTATAGTTCATTATTCTAACTTTCTGGCCAACATCAATTACTTCGATATTTTTCACAGCAAGGTTTAGATCCATTAGTAAATTGCTGTAATCCATTAAAGTGATGAGTTCTAAACCTGCATCAATTTTATTTCCGGTTGTAGTATATGTCAACGAAACGATGGTTCCATTAAATGGAGCAATTACATTCATCTTCCGTAATCTGATAAGGGCATCCTCGTAAGAATATTTGGAATTAATATATTCTATTTCGGAATTTTTCAGTTCACTAAGTGTAACGCCACCTTTTGCGTAAAGCGATTTTTGCTTATCGAAAATTTGCTTTGATATTTCAAGCTGAAGTTCCAGCGAAGTGATCTTTATATTGTTTTCATATTCATCATCTTCGAGCTGTATGATCTCGGCGCCTGCCTTAACATAATCACCCAAAGCATAAGGCTTACCTGTTGCGGGGTTTTTCATCAGCCGGTATCTTCCGCTAATTTCAGATTTGAGGGTAACCTCTTTTACGGGAATTACTGTGCCCGTAGTTGAGATGTATTCTTCCAGAGAGCCAGGTGATATGTCCATAACCGAAACAGGTACTGAAATATCCTTGTTTAAATCTCTTCCTTCATCATCGCATGATGCCATGATAACAGTTACTAGTAATATAATTGCTATTCGTTTCATAATAGAATACATTAATTTTCAGGAGTTAAGTTTTCTTGTAATTCTTTTGGGATGAATGAGGTATTATTTTCAAAATCCCAAAGTGATTGCACTTTCATATTTATAATTTCGAGCCGGTAGTTAATAAGAGCATTAACTTGGGCCGTCTTTTTTTCTGATAATTGATTTTGAAAACGCTGAAGATCAATACTTGTAAGGTCGCCGTTTTGATACCGTTCGAGGTTTATGTCGTAAGTAAGTTGTGCGTTTTTCTCATTTTGCTTAGCAATATCTATTTGATTAACTAGGTTTTGTAGATTGCGATAAGTTTGGCGGATATTGATGATGATATTATTTTTTTGATCTTGAAGGTCAATTTCTTTGGACTGGATCTCTATTTCAGCAGCTTTGATATTTGCTTGCCTTTGACCCCAGTCGAACAAAGGAATCGAGAATGTTACACCAACCGAAGGACTATTTGTAGGTTTGTCGTAAATTTTTGAGAAGTATTCGTTATTACCCATAACCCCAATTGACAGGCTAACATCACCTCTAAATTCATTTTGAGATGAAGTTTCTGTTAGGTTAAACTCAGCCATTTTAAGGTCGATATTTCTTTGGGTTAACTCCAAACGTTGGCTTAGTCCATTTTCAATTGCTTTTTCAGGATTCACGTATATCAGCTTAAAATCAATGTCGGTTTGAACCTGAATTTCATTATACAGCGATATCCCAATTAGCAGTTTAAATTGATCGCGAGTATTGTCAAGATCTACCCGGCTATTATCAAGATTAGACTCACTGGTTGCATAATTTAATTCGCCCTGAAGTAATTCTTCTTTTGCAGAAAGGCCAGCCTCAACTTTACTACGGATTATTTCAAGGCTAACCTTTTGATTTTCGAATTCTTCTTCTGCAATTTGAACTGCAGTTTCTTTTTGATATACAGCATAAAATGCCTGATTTACCTGATATTCCATATTAAGCATCTCTATGGCATAGGCCATTGTTGCTGTTTCAAGGTTAAGTTTAATTCTGTCGAGGTTGAGTTTAAGGCGGTTATAGGTAAAAACCGGTTGGTCATACCGAATGTATAGTGAATTATTAAAACCTTTGTCTTTATAAGTTGTACTATTTGCTTCAGAAAAGTTATCCTGATACCCAAAATCATTCCTTACGGTTAATAATCCATCTGTTAGTTTTATTGGTTGTGAAACAACAAAGCTGGCATTTGCACCTTTATTTTCTGATGTATACCATTCAGAAAATCGCTGATCATAACTCTGTTCACGCGAAAAACTGACGGGGGTAATATCGAGAAAGAAATTTGATTTTAATGAGGCTAGTTGTGCATTTAGGTATTCCTTATTTTTCTCCATATTCAATCTCGACTTTTGAATTGCAGGGCTATTTTTTATAGCAATGTTCATCGATTCGTCGAGGGTTAATACCTGTTGCGAAAACAAATATCCCCCAAAGAGCAGCAAACATGTTAATAATATTGATTTCACGATTTTCATCTCTTTTTTATTTATAATCTAACTTTTCTAAAGTTGTTTGGCGCTGCAAAAAACTTCAGAAAAGTTAGCAGTTTTAATTAATTTTCCACCCATTTAATTGCATCAGCAAATACCATTGAACCAACTGATTTGTTACTTAATTCAACTTTTCCTGTTTCGGGAGTTATAAAGTATGTGCCAAGATAATTCCATCCATTTTCCATATCACCATCCGTAAGGTTGATATTTTCTACCCCTCCTTCATGATAAACACTGAAATTATAGTCAGCCTTTTTATTATCTCTATTCCTGCGAGCATTAATATTTATTTTCTCAACATGACAATAAACATCATAATATGCATTGTGATCGATTGGAGCTGTCCATGTTGCAGTTCTTTCGTCGTGACCACTTCGTGTGTAAACAGCCGACCGCACATATTTTCCATAAAAACCCGATCGTAATACTTTGCGCCAGTCGGCAGGGGGATTCCAGAATCTAATGCCTGAGTATTCGTAACCGGGATCCTTGTTGGCATCCACAAGGCTTTTCAAATAACTAACTTTGCTGTCGTGATAATAGCTGAATAAACTATCTTCATTGTCAACAATTAATTCGCCATCAACCAAAACATTGTCAAACACTTCACAATCCTGTATGCCATCAAAAACATCAGCTTTCCTGGTTTCACTAAATCCTCCAAAATCGTAGATAATGTTATTTGGCATGTTGAGAGAGATATGTGTGAATAAATTCATCCTCACTGGTTCGGTGGCAAAAACAAACCCAATTTCTTTTGCTGAGCCTGCTGGCAGATATATTTTCTTAGAAAAATCTGGCGGATCATCGCTATTGTTTTGCTGATTATTAGGATCAAATAAATCAATATTTATGGTTACTATACCATCGGTTTTTTCTGGATTAGTAATCTTAAACTTGATTTGATATTTTGTATATTCGTCAACCCTAACCTTATATGTTTCAAGATCCTTTAATAAGAAACCCGGCAGCTCCTGACCATAATACCAATTATTAACCTCATCAATTACAGATTCACCAAATTTGTTTTGCATGGCTGAATCGAAGGCCTCAAGGGTGAAATTTTCATGTTTGTGGTTAGCAATAAATTCGTCAATAAACGAATTAAAATCTCCATCACCATAGCGAGCCCTGAAAACAGAAAACAAATAATCGCCTTTTGCAATTATTAAATCATAAAGAGTAACTACGTCATCATCATTTTCATCGGTATTTGTTAGCTTTGAAAAGTTTGCTAACGATGATTCTTTTAATTCAAGATTTATGCGCTCACTTTTGCTGAGATCGGTAAAAAACCAGCGATATGAAGAAATGGGATTTGAATACCTGTCTTTTAAATATGCCTGTAGTGATAAATTAAGGGCTGGCCATTTTTTGGAATCAAGAGATGTAACAAATGTAAAGTAGTTGGGAAATAATGAAAGAGTATTGCGGTCCATTTTTTCACTGAACATGTACCATTCAGTATAATTTGCCATGAAGTTACCTCGTGTAAATCGCTTGAAAATACGGGATTGTAATTCGGTAGGGCTTACCTCTTCTTTATTCCTGTTCATATTTCTTTCGGTCCTCTTTTTTCTCTTTTTGAAATCAGTTTCTTCAAGCACAACACCTTTTTCAGTATAGAAAGTAAGCTCAGGCTGAACGGCATCGCTTGTTAGCGACCAAATATGTTTACTAAGATCAAATTGAATAGGAACCTCCGCGAGGGAAAAACGTTTAAAGGGATATTGGAAACCAATTTGAGTTTCATATTCGTTTTTTAGTTCACGAATAATACCCGGGAGACTGTCACTAATATCAGTAAAATATTCCATGTAATAATCATTACCCTTTAATGAATAAATGCTATAATCAATGGAATCAACATTAATAGTGTAGTTTAAATAATTACCTATCAGCAAGCTAATTTGTGGTAGAGGAACATCGGTAATAAATTCAAAAATACCAACCTCAGGATTACTCATTGTGCCTTGCGATATTGCCTGTAGATCAGGATTGGTGGTTACTGTAAGAGAGTAATTTGTAAAATCGGGTGAGTAACTTGTAGGGCTTACCGATGCGAATCCTACACCTGCAATGGGATACCAAAGAGCATCGCGAGTTAGTAGAACAAATTTATCGCCGAGATATGAGTACCGCTTCTTAATTCTGAAAATTTCAAATGAAAAATTGTCCTTATATTCTTCAAGATTTTGATCCAAAAAGCAGGTATTCTCGTTAATTGAACCCTGATATTTCAAAGATAAGTATGTAGTTTTAGTTGGTAATAGGCCTCCTGGTATAACTAGTTTAATTATCTGCTCCTCTCGAACTATTGGAATAACACCGTTGTTAATTTTTGATTCAACAATATCCAATGATGGATTAAGACTAAAAATAAGAGTGTCAAGAATTTCCAAATTATTATTTGATATTACTAAAGTGGCTTCTGCTTCAATTATATTATTCTTGTGTGTCAAATCAATGTTACAGGAATCTACAGTTGCTCTTGGATAATTTAAATATTGGTTATTTAAACTGATTAGCTCTTTTTTGAAACTAATAATATCTTTTTTATTATTCACATACAAGTATGCCGTATAGGCCCCGGCAGCCAAAAAGATTGTGGAAAGCAAAATTGGTAAATACTTGAATCTTCGGGATTGGGGTAATCTATCAAGACGGGTGATTGTAAAAAATATTAAAGCTAGTCCGATAAATAAATATATACCCCGGTGAATCAGTATTTCATTAAAATCTCCAAAACCACCAATGGTAGAATTCATCATCGGTACCTGATATGCGATAAAGTCAAATACCTGATAGAATTTCTTATCAAGATAAAATATGGATACTGCTATATAACCAAGAAGCAGAATAAAGGTAATAGCTTGATTCTTGGTCATTATCATTAAGAAAAATGATAAACCTAGTATGTAAATCAGCGTTGGTAAACTTATAAGTAATGGGTAGTAAAAATACTCAAGTACTCCCTGTGTTGCATCACCACTTAGGAATGAAAAACCTATTCCCATTACAAGAATGATAATATTTAGAATGAAAAACACAGATAGTATTCCGAAAGCTTTACCAAGTATATATTCTGCATTAGTCATCGATCGGGCATAGATGACTTCAACTGTATCATTCTTTTTGTCTTGCTTCAAAAACTCTGAAGCTAGAAAAACAGCAACTATCGCCTGTCCTAAGTTTAAAATTAGCAGGTTGGTATATGGCAGTGATGCAGGTAAGGCTCGATATATAAAAGGGGCACCGCTATTGGTAATATTTGCGGCAATGTTGAATATGCCAATAAAGAGAACCGAGAGCCCGGCAAAAATTCTAAAAAACCAACTACGCAACAATGTGCGCATTTCGTAAAGACCAATTGTTAATATTTTATGAATAGATATCATTAATTAAAAATTAGTAGTCATTTATTTAATGCGTTTGATAAAATTGCCACAGATTTCATTTGAATAATTCATAATTAAATCTGTGAATCTGTGGCTTCTTTCATATTATTAAATATTTTTTTCAATCTAGTTTTTATTACTCATATACTCCATAAAATAAACGTATGCATGCTCAAGAGTTGGTTCAATTTGTATTGCTTTTGAGTTGCTAATACTGTCGGCAACAAACTGTACATCCCAGCCATCGTCAGTTGGTATTGTGGATATAACAGGATATGTATTTTTTAATATATCGTAATCAGTTCCTGATGTGTTGATTTGCCAAACATGGCCCCTCGATTTTTCAATAAGCTCTTCGGGTGAACCACTAAAACTTAAAAAACCATCATCGAGCAATGTCATACTTTGGCAAATACTTGAAATATCACCAACAATATGAGTTGACAATATAATTATTGCATCATGACGACTAATATCAGAAAGGATGTTTCGGAATCTAATTCGTTCTTCGGGATCTAGGCCTGTGGTAGGTTCATCAACCACGAGTAATTTTGGATCTCCAATGAGTGCCTGGGCAATGCCCAGCCGGCGTTTCATTCCACCAGAAAGCTTGTCGGCATTGCGTTCGCGAGCATCGAAAAGACCTACTTTTTCGAGCCACATATCAACTTTTTGTAATCTCTCTTTTTTGTTTTTTATTCCAGAAAGTCGTGCGGCATAATCTAAAAACTCCCATGTTTTAAGTTTGGTAAAAAACCTAAAATCCTGAGGTAAGTACCCCAGGATATCTCTGATTTCTTTTCTGTTTTTACTGATGTCTAACCCATCAATCAATACATTGCCACTGGTGGGTTTCATGAGAGTAACCAGTATTCGCATTAATGTTGATTTCCCCGCCCCATTTGGCCCCAATAAACCAAACATACCACTTTCGATTTCCAAATTAACATCGCATAGGGCATGTTTTCCATTATCATATACTTTGTTTAGGTTTTGTATAGATATTTTCATCCAGTTGCGTTTATGAGAATTTGGTTATTTGTGGTCACAATATAAAACTTCTTTTTGATATACTTTGTTGTGCATTGCTTGATAATTTTCAACAATACTTTCATCTTAATTTTTATTTGACATAGATTACTTTGAGTTATAATTAATAATTTGTTATAAGCCAATAATTAGACAATAAGAGATTGATTTATATTCCTTAATTATAAAAATATTTATTTCGAATTATATATCGTCAATATATTCTTCCTCGTCAAAGTTAAACTCAACAGCAATTGCTTTTTCGTAATTTATTTCAGAGGATAATATTTCTGTATCGAAAGGAATATCATCTATGTATGGTTCTTCTTCCATTTCAAATACAGCTTCAAATGCGTCAGTAAATATTTTGTTTGCTACCTCTATCTCTGTATTATTGTAAATATCATTATTGGTTAAGCTTCCTGTATAAAATAGTATGGAAGCGTTTAAATGAAGTGATATTAGAACTACCAGTGAAACAATCATTGTGATATTTATGAATCTTGATTTCATCGTCTTAGATTTTGATGTTATTATTTATTGGCAAAAATATGGCGTGAAGTAATGCCCGTAAACCATTATTAGGTGAACGGCGTGCTTTTTTCGGTGAGTGGAGGGATGGGAAGTGGTTAAAAGGGTTGTCAGGTTATCGGGTTATCAGGTTGTCGAGTTGTTTTGTTGAGGACCTTGTTTACAATGACAACTACGACAACCATATCCATAACCCTCCTCTCATCTAATTATTACTTACTTTTGTTTTAAAATTGATTCAATGTCGAAAAAGCTGTCGAAGAATATTAACTATTTCGAGGATTACCAGATGCTAGCCATTGTAAGCCACTTAAAGGATTATACTCTTTGTTATCATATAAATAGTGATTTAAAATTCGATTTTATCAAGTATGATGATTTGATTTTTGCAACAACTCCAGCTGCAGAAAATATCTTTTCATGGTATTATTATTATGATATGATAACCAGAACGACATACTATTTAATAGGAAATAAAGATGAGAGTCGACTTTTAATTCCATCACAAAAAATAGTTGATTATTTTTTATTAATTAAGGAGCCTATCAGTATCGATAGTGTAAAAGTTTATGCAAATGGTTTGAGAAAGATACCTAATATTACTGCTGTTTTTGATTTGAACATGGGGATTACAAAAGATATGGATTTGCTCCTTGAATCAATTGAACTTCACGAATTAAAGATTATCAAGAAACGCAAGGGGAATTGAAGTGTCAAATAATTTTTAAAAAAACACTAACAATTATTATAAGCTTTAATATTATTCAGACCACATGTTAATTGTTATAAGTTAAATGTTGATTTACAATTAATTAATAATGGTAACCAATAACATTTATATTAACAATTTTACGGATTTGTAATAAACCACAGGAGCACAGTTTTTAGTATCTAGATCGTAATCCTCATTAATAGTTCTTTCAAAGAAACAAAAAACATCATATTTCGTTTAAAGTGTAGATGAAGCTAATTAAGAACATAAAGCAATACGTAGATCATTATGATGAATCGGAACTGTTTTCATTTCTAAAAGTGGCAGGAAAAAAAATAGGTTCGCAAGTGGTGCTATATGTACTAATAATGGTTACCCTCATTAGCGACTCGAAAATTCCCATGAAAGTTAGAATAGTTTTTATGGCTGCCATTGGATATTTAATATTACCTACTGATTTAGTTGCAGATATACTACCTGTGATTGGTTTTGCCGATGATATTGCATTCTTAACTTATGTGGTAAGTAATGCAAGCGAGTATATTACACCTGAAGTTAAGGATAGGGCGAAAGAGAAAATGGGCAAGTGGATCGATAATGAAGCTGAAGATGCAGAAATAATTGAGAAGTAGTCCCGCTATTCTGATTTTCTGAACAGGTTACTTTACTATATCGTCGACTTAAACTGATCCAAAAACCTAATATCGTTTTCGAAAAACAACCTAAGGTCGTTAATTTGATATTTAAGCATTGTTATGCGTTCGATTCCCATTCCGAATGCGAAGCCTGTATATTTTTTGCTGTCAATACCACAGGCATCAAGCACGTTAGGATCAACCAGACCACAACCCAGTATTTCTACCCAACCACTATATTTACAAATATTACATCCTTTTCCACCACATATATTGCACGAAATATCCATTTCAGCCGAAGGCTCAGTAAATGGGAAATATGATGGACGGAATCTGGTTTTTGTGCCTTCACCAAATAATTCCTTGGCGAAATAGTAAAGTGTTTGCTTCAAATCTGCAAAGCTTACATCAGTGTCAACGTACAAGCCTTCCACCTGATGAAAAATACAATGTGCACGTGCAGAAATTGCTTCATTACGAAAAACGCGGCCTGGTGAAATTGTGCGAATAGGAGGGGTAGAGCTTTGCATAACTCTTACCTGTACTGATGAGGTATGTGTACGTAAAGC
>JABMPH010000403.1 GCA_013203805.1 Bacteroidota bacterium
TCACGTATTCTTACGCCTGATGTTGTTGGTGATGAGCATTATCATACAGCCGAACGAGTTAAGCGTATATTACAGAGATATAAAGAACTACAGGATATTATTGCTATTCTGGGTATGGATGAATTAAGTGAAGAAGATAAACTAATTGTCCACCGTGCTCGAAGGGTACAAAGATTTTTATCACAACCATTCCACGTTGCTGAACAGTTTACCGGATTAAAAGGTACTATTGTTTCAATTGAGGATACTATTAAAGGATTTAACATGATTCTTGACGGTGAAGTTGATGAATATCCCGAAGCTGCATTTAACCTGGTTGGCACCATTGATGAGGCTATTGAGAAAGGTAAGAAGTTGCTGGCAGAAAGTAAGTAGTAGTTATACGTTATTTGTTATAAGTTATTGAAACCAACATATAACAAATAACTATTAACATTTAACATAAATAGACATGAATCTTGAAATAATAACTCCTGACAAAACTATTTACGAAGGTGAAGCCGAACTGGTTCAGTTGCCAGGAATAGATGGTTCATTTGAAATTTTAAATAACCATGCTCCGCTTATTTCAGCATTAAAGCAAGGTAAAGTTAAGATTAAGAAAAACGGAAAAGAAGAGTTTTTTGATATTAAAGGTGGCGTTATTGAAGTTCTTGATAATAAAGTGCTGATATTGGCTGAGTAGAAAATATACTAAACCTACTAATGCAGGTAACCACTGGAAAATCCCGGTAGTCTATTGATTATCGGGATTTTGTTTTATCTGATACTAGCTCGTCTATTTCTCTTTCCCTGAACAATAAATATCAACAGCCTGAGTACCCTTTGGGTTTCCCATTGTCTTTGCTTTTTTCCAGTCCTTACATGCAAGATCAATATTCTTCATGTAAAAATGGGCAAGACCTCTATTAATATAAGCTTCAGAATTACCAGGATCGTATTTAATGGCCTTTGATAAATCATCCAGCGATTGTTGATATTGCTTGTTTTGACCTAGCAAGGTTCCTCTATTAAAATAAACCATACTAAAGGTTGGAGCAACAGCAACGGCTTTGTTATAATAATCGAGGGCTTCGGGAAGGTTGCCTTTTTCTGTGCAAATCAAACCAATTGCAACTAGCGATAAAGAATCCTCAGGATTAATTTCAACAGCATCCTTGTAATATGATTGAGCCAGGTCTTTCTGTCCAAGATCATAATAAATATTGCCAAGATTATAAAATGCTTTTGCGTTATTTGGTTTAAACTCCAATGAGTTTTTAAACGACTGGATTGCATTTTCAAGATCACCTTGTTTATAGAAGTTAGTTCCATTATTAAATTGGGTGTGAGCTCTGCGTTTCTTTAAAGCTTCGTCTTTATCCTCAATGGTTTCGCGTTTTGCGCTTTCATTTCCCGTTTTTGATACCAGGTCAGAAACCGGCACTAATTCCTCAGCTACAGTTTCAACCTCTTTACTATCAGCTTTTTTATCACCAAGAGTGTAGGTAATTTTAGGTGTTCCATTCTCAATAGTGGTTTCAACCTTGGTTTGCTTTTCAGATGTATTATTTTCTGATTTGGTATCATTTGAATTGCACGCAAATAAAAATGGGAGTGCAAATAAAAATAAAATAATTCTTTTCATGGGTTTATAATTTTTTTCACCTCAGAGGCGCAAAGTCGCTGAGAGATATTTTTTGTTATTCTCATATCTTCAATACGAACCATCGGTGTTTCATTCTTTCATTTATAAAATTAAGAGTGCAAAGATAATAGATATTGGGGAATGGTGATTAGTGAATTAGCCTAACATGAATGTTGTCATTCTGAACGTAGTGAAGAATCTCTGCAATGCTATATCTTCAATATGTTTAGATTCTTCACTGCGTTCAGAATGACAAAAAAACTATAACAGGCTCATAATGTATTTTTTATGAGAAAACACAAATATAAAAAGGGAGCACACAAACCAAAATATGCTCCCTTAATCACGGAATTAAAATCGGAGATAAACTCCAAAAAAACTATCGATTAATAATCATTTTATTTGTTGTTGTTCCATTTTCAGTATCAACACTTATTAAGTATATTCCTTGTTTATAAGAACTGGTGTTAAGCTTAAAGTTGTTAATTTCACTTACCTTCTCAGAGTGTATTATCTGACCAACATAGTTTGTTACTGTTATGTTCTTGATAGGCAATGTTGAGCTAATGTTGACATTTTCTTTTGCAGGATTAGGATATACAGCAATATGTTGAATAATACTATTATCATCAACGCCTTCAAAATAAACAAGCACATAGTCATCATACGGTATTTCAAGTGCCATAGCTGGTGATGATTCACACATATCTGTTTCACTTGTATAACTTGCCGTTACCTGGTAATAATAACCATTATAAAGATTAATATTTGGGTATTCATCATTGTAACAATAGTAAGTTTGCCCATCAATAAAGTCAACTACATCATATAGTTCATATTCCGTTTCATTCATCACTTTCCTATAAACATTAAACCCTGTAATTGAGCGATAGTGGGTATTGCTATCAACAGTTGGAATTTCATTTATTTTTTCAATTACTAATGTATTATTGATAATCGACACTGGTATATCCTGAGCATCCCAACAAATTTCAATATATGGTTCATTTGTTGAAGGATCCCATAAGGGTTCACCTGTAAGGTCAGTAGGTGCTATACACTCACGATAAACACTAATATTATCAACAAACCACGAAATTATATCAAACGAGTTTTGCCCGCTAGCATTAAACCTAATATTAATAGCATTGCCTGTGGCGTATTGAGTTATGTTTAGGACATTGTTTGAAAAACCGAACTTCCCGGAATTTGAAAATTCAGCTGCCAAATGCCATATGGTTCCATCATAAATTTCAATAAGCATCTTTTCATTTCCGGTTGAATTCCTATCGACAAGTTTTAGATCAAAGGTTAAAAACAGGTCTCCTTCGGTTATATAATCAACTATAATTGGATAGCTTGTTAGGGTTGCTGAATAATCATTTTCGAGTAATGGATCCCAAGTAAATTCTGCCGCCGGTTCGGGTTCTCCTTGTTGAGAATTAATGACCCAGTTAGCTGAATTTTCGTTGAAAGTCCAGTTATGGAATGTGAATGTTCCATTATCCCAGTTTTCAACAAATGGTATTATTGATCCCCATACCACATTCACGCTATCAGGTCCTTCCATGGCCGACTCGGCTGTTTCACCCGGAAAACCAAAAATGTCCAGATCATATATAGCAGTTACATTATAGATATATGGATTTGGTACCAGACCATTATCAATATAGGTTATCCAATCTTCAACCCCCTGACCATCATACGGAATATTGGCAATATTCACACCATCGCAGTATAGGTTAAATGATGCAAGTCCATCGGGTATTGTCCCTGTCGGACCTCCGGAATAAGCTGCAATTTCCAATGCCCAAACAATGTCATTTTGTGCATTACCACCCAAAGTTACTTCGTAGTCATCATATAATGCCATATGTGTAAATAATCCGCCTGCCAGTTCATTTGACCCAATAATTTGAGGCACATCAATTGTTAAACCGGTGGGTGTCCCCAATGGCAACAAGTATTGAGAAAGGTTATTTTCCCCCTGATCATATGCCCATAAGTATTTATCGGTAGTTGCCCCTGACCAATTATCAAAAGCTAAACCATAGATGGCTGAAACACCTGGTGTAAAAAATCCGAGATTTGTGCCGTTTACATCGAAACAAATAATATCCGTACCCCAATTATTGGCATAAAACGTATTATCCAAATGGTTAAAGGCTATTGCCCTTACATCGGTAGGTGCAGTAAATGAAGTAACAAGTGTATGTGTTGTAAAATCCATAACAAACACAGTTGAATTAGCAGCAGCCCCATAGAAAAAATCTCCATCCCATGCCATGTCGCGAACACCCGAGGTGCCTGGAATTGTAAATGTCTCCAATAGGTTTCCTGCTAAATCATACTTAAAATAACTATCCCCATTCCATTGAGCAGTATAAATAAATTCCCCATCAGTTTCGCACCCGGCCTCACCAGTCCCTGCATTCGGGAATGAAAATTGCAAATCGCCCATATTACGACCACTTTCCACTACATAATCAATTATTGTAACACTGTCTGCAACATCGGAATTGTTATTGAATGGTGATTGATTTGGACCTTCATAAACAATGCTAAAGTCTGCCGATTTGCCTGTAACATCTGTCATGGGCGGATTCCACATTAGTGGAACTTCATTAGTTCCATACAGATAGGTATCTGATAAATTTCGTGGAGCTTGTAAAAATATCGACTCCCAGTTTGTGCAACTTGGTTCACTGGCTCCACAATCATAAACCGCAAGCACACATGCTTCGTATGGAATTCCGTAAATTAAATTTGGAAAAGTATAGGTTGTTTCATTCCAGCCGGTTTGTGCTTCAAATACATTATCTAAAAATACATAATATGCAAGTACGGGAGCCGGTCCATTTTTTACTTCCACATTGTCAACTGCCCAGCCAGATGACCAAATATTTTGATCATCACCATGAAAAGCCAGCCAAACAGGAGGCATTCCTATTCCGGATAGTTGGGAAAGATCAACCACAACATCTGTCCATTGAGATAAAGGGGTCATCGTTTCTAAAAAATTCCAATTAGCACCATTATCATAACTATATTCAACAGAGGCAAGAAAGCCATAGGCCCCGTCATAAAACTGGCTAAAATATAGTGCATAATCCTCACTCTCACGTAGATCCACCATTGGTGTTATTAGGTAGTCTTCTCCCGAAGAAGTACTTCCATATGAATCATCATTTGTAACTGCATAAAAACCATCACCAGGAGGGATTGTCCAACCACCTGAACTTGCATCATCACTTCGAAACCACCCGGCATCAATTGTTGTTGCCTGCCAACCACTTGGAGGAAAGGTAGGATCTTCAAAATCCTCCAGATAGAGTTGCGTTATAAAAGGTTCATTCCATGTTGCTACAGATGTTAAAGGATCAACTTCAAGGTTTGTTGGGGGGTACATTTTTTGCAATATCTCAACACCTATTGTAATATCGCCATAAATACCATAATTATATTGCTCATAAAGATGATATCCAATACCCGAAACAAACAAATCATAATTGCCATCAATTACACTATCGAAAACTACAATACCAACTGTGTTTGTAAAGCCATGATGGAGATCATACGGATATTGAGTACCATATAAATAGACTTCAGAATTTTCAACACTATCATTACATGAATAGACTACAACGGTAACTGTATTATATAATAAATGGGGTACCGTATTTGAATATACCCATTCTGATTCATTTGATTCATACACTGCTTTAACAGCATAGGCATAAAACCCCGGAGGAAACCATCCCCACCCCATATCTATGTATGGGTAGTTAACTGTGTTAGCAAGCGGTGTTAGTGTACCTGTTTGAGGGCCTATATTCGGATCAAAATCACTAACTCTGGCAATTGTGTAGTTCACTAAATCACGAGTCGCATCAATATCTTCAACAGGTTTAATCTCTCCATCTTTAACAACTCCATCTCTAACATTTGGTAAGTTAGTAGCTAAAAACGGGCCTTCCGTAACTCTTGGTATTCTCACCTTTTTCCCTGCTGAACTACTTACAACACCAGCATTTGGCCCATCAACATAAGCTCTGATCATAAAATCCTGATATGGTGATATGGACCATGGATCGCTCCCCATCTTAAGGTATGATCGATAAACTGTTGGAAGATCAGTATCAACTGCTATTGGAGCAGAGTTGGTTGAATATCCCAACTGCCATAATGCGATATAAAAATCACCATCGAGTATAGTATCGTTAAATAATCCATAAAAATCAACCCAACCATAGCTGTCAATAGATACAACCGTTGAGTCAAGTATTGTTCCCGGCATACCACTAACTCCATCATCATCAATAACACCAACACCCATACTTGTTCCTATAAAGTTTGCTCCTAAAGGAAAACTTCCATCACCTACATTAAATCGCCCACCAATAACTGTGGCAGGATAACCTACAGGAGTGAAACTCACAGCAATCGTATTTCCAGTTGTTGTCCAAATTACAAAATCATCGGCTTCTCCATCATCATAAATAATTTCATATGGTCCCGTGGGCAAACTCCATGTGACCATACAGGTTCCTGCGATTTCATCAGGTGTTGCCCATACCCAACCAACAGGATAAGGAGTTTCGACCATACAAATGCTAATTTCTGTCGTAACTCCTGATGCAGCAAAAGAATCAACTACTATTACAGTCTCAAATCCCAGCAAATTAAATACTACATCATAGATGTCTTCATCAACATCCATTTCATAATAACCAATGGCATTTGTGGTGGCATTATATAAGCCGGTTGTAACCTCAACCCCGGCCATGGGCAAACCACTATTACAATCATGCACATAACCATAAAATGTAGCAGGAGTATAAACCAGCATCTGATTTAGTATGCTATCCTCCTGATAAAGAGGATCGTTAGTTTCAATTTTTAGCCACTCATCATATAAACCCGTTGGAAAAATGTATGCATCATAGGTTATGATAATATCCATTGATTGACCTCCGGGGATTTGCCCCATTGGAGGCTCCACATCCAATATAAAACTTGGTTGGGAGCATGTGCCATAAACTACTCCTACCGGAACACTTGCATCGGCAGAAGTATATATAAGGTTACCATCACCATCGTAAAACTCGTAGGAATTTTCATATGAATAGCTGCCGGCTGTATATATTGTACTGATATCATCACCTCCCTCAACAGGAAAGGAAAAGAATTCGGGTCCACCTCCACCCACAAGTGTTATATCATCCAACACAAGGTTTCCATTTACAAACACATCGAGGCTACCCCCATTCCATCCATCTCCCCAGCTATCATATAGTGCCACTTCCATATCACAGGCAAATCTACTGCCTGAAACATAATCGGGGAAAATAAAATCGAGCATCCCTAAACCACAGTTTTCGATAGTTAATGATACTGTTTCCTGTGTATTTATCCATTGTTCGTTGTAAATAGAAACTGGAGTAAAACAAAATTCAGGCATTTCCCATTCAATGCAATTGGTAGCACTTCCTCCATTTCCTTGAGTATATACAGGTATAACTGTGTAACAATAGGTTCCATATACAGAGAGCCAGTCTGAAAAAACAATCTCAGTTGTTGTACCTATTGCCAAACCATCTCTTTTGACTAAAAAATACTGAAAATATGGACTATAAATTCCTAAAGTATCAATCATCCAATGTATACTAACCTGACTGGTAATCATATTAACAAGTTCCACTCCCAGATCATAAACCGGATATAAAGTATCACCGGCAATTGTCATTGTTACAGGAATATTAAAGGTGCCAACATCAGGATCGGTTGTTATTTCTATTTCGGCTGTGTAAACTTCTCCAGCTACGGTGCCAGATGCATCAAAATTAACATCAACAATTTGGTTGCCTCCACCGGCTATTACTGTGCCATCATAATCGTCTAGCGTTAACCAGTCTGGTGTATTTGAGCTAAGGCACATTGCCAACCCAGCCGGCAATACACTATTGTTTTGCATTGAAGTAAATACCGGTGTGTTATATGTATTTAGCCAGTAGAAAGTTGGGCTTCCACCTGAAGTAGCCTGCACACCTATCCATCCGGAAGATAAGTTGCATGTGGGAATATCAACAGTGTATGAATATGTATCATAGCCAATTACAGGAATTCCTGTGGCAACAGGATCGGCCATTACAATTGTAGAGCTTTCAATAGATCCTGGGGTTGACCCGGCATTATAAATTTCTACCAATAACTCACGTTGTCCTGAAGGTGGGGTAGTATGTATTGCATATATTGTTACTGTTGTGAAGTTTCCGGTTGCTCCCGAGAAACTCTGGTAACACATGAGTCCCTGGTCTTCTTCACAACTATATCCATTATTGGATGAGAATGCAGGGTTACTAAATACACTTCCATCGGGGCAATCAAAACCTGATCGGGTGCTAAGGGGCACTCCGTTTCCGCCCGGAACTGAAACCACATGTGTTTGTGTATAATCAATAAAACTAGTATCCATTACATTTGATGAAGATACATTTTGAGATCCTGACACTTTTTTTGATGGGGGGAAAATAATAGTGGCAAACCAGTTCCCATCCCCATTACCCGTATTAAGAATACTTAAACTGCTTGTTAAATATTCCCCTGGATTAAGGGTTTCATCAAATATAAGCGGACTTATTGTAATACTTGGTTGGGTTAAAGTAAAATTAAGGCTTACTGTATCATCTTCAATAACAGTTATTGTATCAACAACTGTATTATATCCATTTTTGAAACACACCACAATATTATCGCCAACAGGCATATCTGGTAGTAAGTAATATCCCTGAGAGTTAGTTGTAGTTTGTCCCTGACCATCAACACCAACATTAACACCGGCTAATGACAAACCATCGCCATTTACAACATGGCCTTCAATATCACCCCATGGGTTAAGAATATTTAAGGTGTTATGATTATTGTTAGGAATTACTTGGCTTGTATTACCAATCAACAGAAAAGATGAAAAGAGCATCATCTGCAGGAAAATAATTGAAATTAGCTTTTTCATAGGTTATGGGATATTGATAATAACCTTGCCGGGTTTATTATCATATATATTTATAAGACAGTTAACTATCGTTTTACCCCTACTCTTATATTGAAAATGTTATTAGTTATATGTTAATAGTTACTTATAATTTCTCTTTCTATGAGAATATTGTTCTGGCCATTTTGTACTATTGGATTCCATTTCAATAATTGTTATCTCTCTGGCTGCCTCAACCATCGGGCCATACTTCTGAGTTTGTAAGCCAGAATAAACAACTTTAAATGTTGCTGCCATAGGTATTGTTCCGGTAATAACCATCCCCAGGTGGGATAATCCAGTTTGCTGAACTACCATTATCACTTGCATACCATCCAATACCCAGAGTTGATGATTGCCAATCTGTTGGTGGAAATAATGCACCTTCAAAATCTTCTTTTGGTAGTTTTATAATAATTGGATCATCCCATGTTGCTACAGAAATTAGTTGATATGAAATAAAAAAATCCCGCTGAAAATTCCAACGGGATCGAAGTACAGGCACTATGCCCTGAATTTATCTTTGAGAGATGATTACAATCTATTGGTATAATTTGAAATCAATTTGCAAAACTACTTTCTGACCAGCATATTTTCCCAAATCTTTATTTTGAGCATCTTCTATAGCTTTAACTACATGATCTTTCAAACAACCTAACTTTCCGTTAGCTCCATTAACATCAAGTGTACCATCTGCATTTACATTGATATCAACATAAACAGTACACTCTTTGTTTGTTTCTGAAGCAAAGGCAGGATAATCAATTTCATCCTGAAGAAATTGTGCCACAGCTTTTGTTGCAGCAGCTTTAGTTACAGGAACTGGTTCGCCAGCAAAGGCTGTTCCAGCAAAAAAAATACTTAATAACATTGTTACAATTGCGATTCTTGTTTTCATGACTTTAAAATTTTTAGTTTATAATCTTTGTTGGTTGCGTTAATAGATTCTCTAATACTATGCCAAACTTTGTAACACCCTGAAAATGTTTGCCATACATATTTGATGATTGTTGTCATCGTTTATAGTTGTACGGGTTTTAAACACAATGTGTACACTAGCGAACACACTATATATATGATTACTAATATGTTAATGAAATTTTAACAATCTGCGCAAACAATAATTATAATAATTATACGTTTCGCGATTCGTATTGTATGTTACATTGGATTTCTAATTAATTTTGCTGCTTTATAAAATGAAATACAGTAATCTAGATTATTATGGATTTTCCCGAAAACGAAAAAAGATCATTAAACTTTATTGAATCCATCATTGAAGATGACCTGACTACCAATAAAAACCAGGGCCGAATTCATCTTCGATTTCCTCCTGAGCCAAATGGATATCTTCATATTGGTCATGCAAAGTCGATTTGCTTAAACTTTGGCCTTGCAAATGAATACAACGGATTATGTAATCTTAGGTTCGACGACACTAATCCTGAAAAAGAAGATGTTGAGTATGTTGACTCAATAATGGAAGATATTAGCTGGCTAGGTTTTGAATGGGATGGTGAACCAAAGTACGCCTCAGATTATTTTCAACAATTATACGACTGGGCAGTTCAGTTGATTAAAGAAGGAAAAGCATATATTGATGAACAACCTCAGGAATTAATAAGTGAGCAGCGAGGTGTACCTACTCGTCCGGGAATAGAAAGTCCATTTCGTAACAGGCCGGTGGAAGAAAGCCTCGATTTATTTAACCGCATGAAAAACGGTGAATTTGAAACCGGAGCAATGATACTGCGATCAAAAATTGATATGAGCTCGCCAAATATGCACATGCGTGATCCGATAATGTATCGTATTCTTCATCAAAAACATCACCGTACAGGTAACGATTGGTGCATATATCCGATGTACGACTGGGCACATGGTCAAAGTGATTTTATTGAGGGAATTACTCACTCCGTTTGTACTTTGGAGTTTGAAATTCATCGTCCGTTGTACGACTGGGCATTGGATCAAATTGTTGAAGGAGATTATCGCCCTCGACAAATTGAATTTGCGCGATTAAATTTAAGCTACACAGTTATGAGTAAGCGAAAGCTTCTCCAGCTTGTAAAAGATAAATATGTTAACGGTTGGGACGATCCACGAATGCCAACAATTTCAGGCTTCCGCAGAAGAGGTTACACACCTCAGTCGATAAGGAATTTTGCTGACAGAATTGGTGTTGCAAAACGCGATAATGTTATAGATGTAAGTCTTCTTGAATTTAGTGTTCGCGATCACCTTAATCAGATTGCTCCACGAACTTTAGCTGTACTTGATCCGATAAAAGTTATAATTACCAATTACCCAGAACATCAGGTTGAAGAATTAGACCTGATAGCTAATCCAAATGATGAAAATTCAGGATCACGTATAGTTCCATTTACAAGAGAAATATACATCGAACGTGACGACTTTATGGAAGATCCACCAAAAAAATTCTTCCGATTGGGTCCTGATCGCGAGGTAAGACTAGTTGGTGCTTACATTATTAAATGCGAAGATTATAAGAAAGATGCTGATGGCAATATTGAAGAAATATATTGCACATATGATCCCGATACAAAAAGTGGTGGAAGCGGTGCTCAGCGCAAGGTTAAAGGTACAATACATTGGGTAAGTGCTGATAAGGCCATCGATGCAGAAGTACGTTTATATGATCGTTTATTTATTGATGAAAACCCTAATGGTCATAAGGAAAAAGATTTTAAAGAGTTCTTAAATCCTGACTCATTAAAAGTCCTTAATAATTGCAAACTTGAGCCATCACATGCAGATGCAAAACCCGGCGACAAAATGCAGTTTCAGCGACTTGGCTATTTTTGTGTTGATAAAGATAGTACTGAAGGTAAGCTAATTGTTAATCGTACGGTTCCTTTACGGGATAGTTGGGGTAAGAATAAGTAGAATTATTATTTTTTAAACTCCAGAATATCCCCTGGCTGACAGTCTAAAGTTTGACAAATAGCTTCGAGGGTTGAAAACCTTATTGCTTTTCCTTTGCTCTGTTTCAGGATGGATAGGTTCACAGTTGATACTCCAACTGCCAGGGATAAGTCTATCAGTTTCATCTTTCTTTTGGCTAGCATAATATCTAGGTTGACTATTATTGGCATGATACTGAATTTAAATAATTAATGACTCATCAAAATTTCTAAGTAGTTTTTGATAATTATCCTCATTCTTTCCCCACGAATAAACACCAAATAAACTAACTGAACAAAATTTCATGACAATATTATCCCCGGATTCTTCGAAACTAATGTAAATATTTTCGCCCCACGATAACCAACTTACGTTTGATGCGGCCATTATTATCCCCTTGCTTTCATCAAAATGGAATATCTTGAAGCCTGAGTTACCAACAACTTCCAATGTTTTATGAAACAGGATACTTTCCGTGAAATTATAATTTTTTTGCATTCGGAATTTGCTGGTTAGGAGGTTGATCCTACTGGTAAAAAAAGGCTGAAACCAAGGAATTTTTCGAACAATAATACTGAACAAAAATAGAGCAACAAATAATATTATTACTATTTTGAAAACCAGATTGCTTTCATCATCTGTGTAACGGACTAGGAATGATATCAAGGAAAATATAACCAGTCCTGCAATTGCATTTTTCAATATTTTCATAACTTCCAAACTTTAATTATTAATATACGGCAAATATATAAATAATTAACGTAAAACAACTATTTATTAATGATAAACATTAATTATATAAATGATTGGTTAAATATTTAGCAAAAGAACTCACCATCTAAAAGGTGGCCTTGGATTACACCGATAGAGCGCTTTAAATTTACAAGGATATACTATGGAGTATTGGAGTACTGGGGAGAGGTATTGCATAGTAAGTATAAAAAATATTTTCATAACCACCATTTAAAAAGTTGGATTTCAAATTAATATTAAATGAAATTTATTCTAAAATTATAATTGACTAACTAAAAGATTCTTTACATTTGCCGCCCTATTGCCCGATAGTGTAATTGGCAACACATTTGATTCTGAATCAAAAGAGTCTAGGTTCGACCCCTGGTTGGGCAACTAAAGTCTTTCCGATTTTTCGGAGAGGCTTTTTGCATTATAGGAGGATCTGCCTACATATAAGGTTTATGTGGTAACATTATTCCTTTTAGCATTGTTGGTCAATCTAAATTAGTATTTTTATACCTGTTATGAAAAGCAAATGAAAGATTAACGAAAAGCTAACACTTGTCCATTCAACTCTTTTTTCTGTTAGGCATTATAATAATCGGTATATACCTAAGTATAACTGCAATAGACCTTCGGAAAGGATTCCAAGCTTTTTTTCTTTTCCAGCCTCTGCCTACCTATTTTGAACTTTTACCTCGGCGGTTACCCTCTCAATACAAACGGTTCTTGAGCAAAAATGACCCCTTTTTTATGAAGTTAACACCTAACCTACAGAGATCATTTGGTAGCAGATTAATGAATTTTTTAGATTATAAAGATTTTCAAACACGGGAAGGTTTAAGGCTCACAACAGAAATGAAATTGGTAATTTCGTCAGCAGCCGTGAGAATAACATTTGGTTTACGTAATTATGAATTCTCTCTATTTCATACCATAATTATTTTTCCTGATGAATATTATTCGAACTACTCCCAACAATTAGTTAAAGGGGAAACCAGCGCAACGGGTGTTATTATATTTTCATGGAATGACTTGAAATATGGAAATTCAATACCTAACGATTCAATTAATTTGGGATATCACGAGTTTGCCCATGCTTTGTTTTTCGAGCATTTGATGGAACCATATAATAATTCTTTTAAAGATCACTATCGTGAGTGGTTACGCTTTGTTAAATACAACCATAAGCTGGAAGAAGCCGTTGATAAGCACATTTTTAGGGATTATGCGGCAACCAACGAAATGGAGTTTTTTGCCGTTGCACTGGAGAATTTTTTTGAAAGACCCGATCACTTTAAAGAAGGTTTACCCCAACTATATTCTTTAATGTCTGAAATGCTGAATCAAGATCTTGTAAGTAAATAATCCAACTAGGAAAACGGGTGTGATTGTCCAATAATTCCATTGAAGAATCTCCAAAGCCAATAGGCTTGAAGAACTTCAATGAACAGGGCAAGTGCACCTTAATTTATTTATGAATAGTTAACATGGGCAACTCTACGTAATCTTTATCCAAAAGGCTTTTTACCACTAAGATAACGCTTCTCAATCAGAATCGATATACCAGTGACAGCATAACGGACGTACTGTTTAATCCGTAAGAAAATCCTGAAATGTCACTTTCAGTTACATCATCTGTACGAAAACTAGTAATTTTCGATTTACCAACTGTATAGTTGAAATATGGTAATAACTCAGCACCAATAACAAAGTGATCATTAAAAATATAATTTAATCCAAATACCAAATTTATACCTGGAGTGTAAGAAGTTTTTTCATTTGTATTATCATTATCTGCAATTGATCTATCATTAGTATTATATGTATATTGGGAATAAGCAAATGCCAAATCAACCCCATATCTAAATTCCAGGTCGTCAACAATGAGTTTGCGATATTCCTTCCCAAATTTAATACTAAAGCCCATATTACTTTGCTTTCTATTTATGCTATCAGATACCTCCTCGGTACTATTACCGGAAATAAACAACGTGTTGAATCTCCAAAGTGATTTTGTGGTTCCTGTTTTATAGGTTAAACCAAAACTATTTAGGCTGTTAAAAACTAATCCAACTTCTTTTTGTTTAGATTTTTCTTGGGCTATTACCATTACAGACATAGTAAGGGTTATAAAAATTAATAATAATTTTTTCATTTCATTTTTTTTAAGTTTATTTTAAATTTGTCTTTTGGATATCCAATGCCTGACAAAACAACTACTGTGCCATGTTTTACCAAATAGTATGGCAGATGTGCAATAGAAAACTTAATTTTGTAAAATTAATGAAGGGAAACCAGAACAATGTCGAAACTTACAATAGTACCTACTCCCATTGGGAATCTTGAAGATATTACCATTAGGGCAATAAATGTGCTTAAGTCGGTAGATATAATTCTTGCCGAAGATACTCGCAATAGTGGTAAGCTCCTAAAGCATCTTGGCGTTGAAACTCGGATGAGTTCCTATCATATGCATAACGAACATAAAGTAGTTGCAGGGATTGTACAAAGGATAGCGAATGGAGAAACAATGGCATTGATTACCGATGCAGGTACTCCGGCCATTTCTGATCCGGGGTTTTTACTGGTACGTGAATGTATAGCAAATAATATTGAGGTTGATTGTCTCCCGGGAGCAACCGCTTTTGTTCCCGCCCTTGTTAATTCGGGACTGCCCTCCGACAAGTTTTTTTTTGAAGGATTCCTGCCACAGAAAAAAGGGAGACAAACAAGGCTTGTTTATTTATCAAAATTACCTAATACTATTATCCTTTACGAATCGCCTCACAGGCTGTTAAAAACGCTTAGCCAAATTGGGGAGTATATGGGCGAAGGTAGGCAGATTTCGGTTTCCAGAGAGATAACCAAAATGCATGAAGAAACTATTAGAGGATCTGTTACTGAAGTAATTGAATACTATAATAATAACATCATTAAAGGTGAAATAGTAATTGTAATTGGGCAGGTTGGTAATGAAAGAGTAGAACCTCATATTCAGCAACAAAATCAATAATACCAATTATATTATCTTTACAATTATTTTAGTTCAACAATATACCTATGCGTGAAAATATTTTCGACTTACTCCCCATATTAAAAAAATGGGATGAAGGAGCTTTTCATTTTTTACCTAAAATACTACTTGCAGTTTTAGTCCTTATTTTATTTTATGCACTGGCTAAAATTATTCAGAAAATTTTACTCAAAACCTACGTTAATGTACGAATATTAAAAAAGCAGGCAGATGTAGCTAAATTAGTTTCTTCCATAATATATATTGTATTAATATTGGCAGGAGTTTTTTTAGCACTTGAAATTCTAGGCCTTGAAAGTGTGTTAACAAAGTTGTTGGCAGGAGCAGGGATTATTGGGATTATAGCTGGCTTTGCCTTTAAAGACATTGCCTCAAATATGTTTGCAGGATTATTATTGAATATTCAAAAACCATTTAAGGATAATGATTGGGTTATGCTTGACGGAAAGTATGGCTCGATATTGAAAATAGGATGGATAACAACTTCCATAAAATCAATTAGCGGTCAGGAAGTTTATGTGCCAAATCAGCTAATTTATAATTCAACATTTACAAATTATTCAACCTTTAACCAACGACGAATTATCCTCAAAAGCGGTGTATCCTATGGCGACGATTTGGACAAAGTAAAACAGGTTGCTCTGGATGAGATTAATCAAATTAAAGCATTATTAAAATCACCCGGACCAGATTTCTATTTTACCAATATTGGAGGATATGCATATAATTTTGAAGTTCGTTTTTGGATCGAATTTAAACAGCAAACCGACTACTTGGATGCAATGAGCGAAGCTATAATGCGGATAAAAAAACGGTTTGAACAGGAAAACATAAGTATAGCCTATCCGGTACAAACTCTTGATTTTGGTGTAAAAGGAGGGGTAAATATTTTTGATAAACCAATAGAGTTGCAAAAGTAACCCCCAATTTTTAATACAATTATCCAAAAAATCAAATTCCGGCAATAGCAATATAAAGGTTGTTGTTGGAAATATTTTAACAACAATAACTAAAACAGAAATATGTCTTTTTTATCTTTAGGGTTAGCGCCATCTTTATTAAGAGTATTGGATAATCAAAATTATATTCATCCATACCCTATTCAAAAAGAGGCTATTCCTGCCATATTAAATAGAAAAGACATATTAGGCATTGCTAAAACAGGGTCTGGTAAAACGGCTAGCTATGTAATGCCAATTTTAATGAATTGCCAAGGAATAAATGTTTCAAAAAACAGACATATTAACGTGCTGGTACTTGTGCCCACTCGGGAGTTGGCAGTTCAGGTAAGAGAAGTATTCCATTTGTTTGGGTCAGAGTTACCTAAACGTGTCAAGTCTATGGCAGTTTATGGCGGCGTATCCATTAACCCACAAATGATAGCGTTACAGGGGGTTAATATACTTGTTGCTACACCGGGAAGATTATTGGAATTAGTTGATTCAAATGCAGTACACTTATCAGGCATTGATACTCTTGTGCTTGATGAGGCCGATAAAATGCTTAATCTTGGATTTGAAGATGAGATGAAACGCATCATTGCTATGCTACCAAAAAAGCGACAGAATCTATTGTTTTCAGCAACGTTGAGCGAAAATGTGGAAAATATTCATCAATTATTCCTCCATAATCCGGTTATAATTAAAATAGATGCGGAAGATGATAATATTGAACTAATAAGCCAATCGGCATATTTTGTAACAGACGAAAACAAAGGCCCTCTTCTCCGTTATTTAATTAAAAGCAAAGACTTAAAACAGATATTGGTTTTTACCTCTTCGGTTTACAAGGCTGATAATGTTGTTGATAAACTTCGTAAAAATGGGATAGATGTATTAGCCATACATAGTAAAAGAAGCCAGAATGCAAGAACCACAGCCCTGGCCAAATTCAAGTCAGGTAAAATTTCAGTATTGGTTGCAACCGATTTGTTATCACGTGGCATCGACATTGAATTTTTGCCCTATGTAATTAATTACGAGTTACCTCGATCGCCCAAAGATTATATTCACCGAATCGGGAGAACAGGTAGGGCAGAATCGCCCGGCGAAGCAGTTTCCTTTATTACTCCTGATGACAAGGATCATTTTAGAGTAATTCAAAAAAAGATGGGAAAGTGGGTAACGATGATAGATAGCCAGGGAATAGATTTAACTGGATATTAATATCAAATAGTGTTCGTAAATGAACACAAAATGTTCGTTAAGTAACCATCTTTTTTTGTAGCTAACACTTATGAAATGTTTATATCTATCAGTAATACAGTAGATTAAAAAACATGGCACGTAATTGGAAAAGCTGTTTATCAGAACAACTAAAAATTACGAATAAGATGAAGACTTTAGCTACAAAAACCACATTGGCCCTTACCATAGCAATTGTAATATCAACATATATCTTTGCTTCGGCAACCTTTATGGTGAACTCAGTAAATTCAAAAACAAGCACAATTATAACAAATAACGCAATTGCAAATTATGAAAAAGCAATATCTGTTGTTTATGATTTCAATGATGAAGAATACATAAACGATATACCATTCATCACAAACTCTATATGTGTTGAAGACGAATACCAAAAAGCAATAGCAGTAGATTTTGAGTTCGAAGAAGAATCATACATCGATGATATCCCATTCAATACTCAAATAGAGGTTCTTTAAAAAACAAAACAGAATTAGAAAAATTATGCCAGCAAAATTATAATTTTTGTATAAACTCATAATGAACCAACCAAATCCCGGTTATGCCGGGATTTTTTATTTTTGTAAGGATAAATACAGTGACACAAATTTAATATTATGACTGAGCCAGAAAAAACCAGATGTTCCTGGACAGGAGCTAGACCACACGATATACAATATCACGATGAAGAATGGGGTGTTCCGGTTCATGATGATAATAAACTTTTTGAATTTTTATTACTTGACGCATTTCAGGCAGGGTTAAGTTGGACTACTGTCCTTAAAAAGCGAGATAATTTTAGAGCTGCATATGATAATTTTGATGCTGAGAAAATCGCAAATTATGGTGAAGAAAAAGTAGAGGAACTGCTTCAAAACAAGGGGATAATCAGGAATAAATTAAAGATAAATAGTTCAATAACTAATGCTCGTTTGTTTTTAAGTATTCAAAAGGAATATGGTAGTTTTGATACTTATATTTGGCAATTCACAGGAGGAACAACAATCACAAATAAGCGTAAAAGTATGCAAGAAATTCCTGCCACTTCTAAAGAGTCGGATACGATGAGTAAAGAGTTGAAAAAGCGAGGTTTTAAATTTGTTGGATCCACCATTTGTTATGCTTTTATGCAGGCCGCCGGAATGGTAAATGATCATGTTGTAGATTGTTTTAGATATCAAGAAGTTGGCAAATAGCCTATAGTAAACTATATTTGCTAATTTGATTAACCAAACATCTGTTTTGATGAAAATAAAAGTAGTATGATAGACTATTATAGCTTATCAAAATCATTTGTTATTTCAATTGTTTCGGCGTTATGCGCTTATTTATTGGTGTTTTTGTATACCAATTTTGCACCACTGTACTTTGCTTACGATTTTGATATACCCGCTTTTGTAAATTTGAGCGGTATTCATTTTCTAACAAATACCGGTGTTGATTACGGGTCGCGTGATGCGTTAGTCACAATATTATTGTCAAAACCTATTTCTGCAGTTATTGTTGGGATTATATCACTTTTAATACTAATGGTAGGAAATAAAAAACCGATATCCGTAATTCTTTTCTTATTTTGGGTAAATGTTTTTGCATTTAATACTGGTTTTGGAATTCTGATAGATGATGCTGTTGCGCATTCTGGCACCTATGAAGTTGCGGTTGCAATGAATATCAATTTTGCTATTCAGGTTATAATGGCAATACTTTTTGCATTTATTCTATATAAAATTGGGATGATGAACGGGAGATTAATTATTATGTCATTTCCTCATCAAAACTTATGTTTGAGGACACCAAGATTAATATTTTTTACAGCGATATTTTTAATTCCCTGGCTATTTGTTGTAGGATATACTTACGTATCAGGAGGTGCTTCGGTTTCAATATCCGAATTAATGAAGAACTTGCCTGTTTTGGTACTATTAATCCCATTTTTAACTGCGGCAAAACCTGAAAACGCAGACTTTAAATATTTACCAACTGTTCGTCACAACATTCTTGATTTAGTTTTATCAATATTGTTTATCATACTTCCAATTATTACAATTATTATATTGAAGAATGAGATAACTATTTCGGGGTAGCTATTTGTTTAGGGAGAACGGCAATACAGATACTTAACATATGTTTTTATACTTTTATCAGAAATTTAATATTCATCAATTCAAATAAAATGAGAAATTTAATACTCGCAGTTTTAATTCTGTTAATTGGGTTTACACCTGCAGAAGCCAAAAAGAAAAAAGACAAAGAAAAAAAGGATGAAAAGGGATTATCATCCTCAACATTTAGTGGACTAAAATGGAGAAGTATAGGTCCTGCTTTTGTATCAGGTAGAATTGCTGATTTTGCGGTTGATCCTGATGATTTCAGCACTTATTACGTTGCTGTTGCATCAGGGCATATATGGAAAACAACAAATAATGGAATTACGTTTAAACCAATATTCGATAATCATGGAGTATATTCAATCGGGTCGTTGGCAATGGACCCAAACAACAGCAATGTTGTATGGGCCGGAACAGGTGAAAATAACCACCAGCGTGCTTTAGGCTACGGTAATGGTGTATATAAAACTACTGATGGTGGGAGCTCATGGAAAAACATGGGATTAAAGGACTCACGTCACATTGGTGAAATATTAGTTGATCCAAGAAATTCGGATGTTGTTTATGTTGCCGCGGAAGGATCGGCATGGGGACCTAACGAAGAAAGAGGTGTTTTCAAAACAACCGATGGTGGCCTTACATGGAAAAAAGTACTTTTCATAAGCGAGAATACCGGGGTTGCAAATTTATGTTTTGAACCCGGAAATCCTGATGTAATTTATGCTGGAGCTGAACAACGCAGGCGTCGTCAGTTTAGTAAAATTGGGGGTGGACCCGAGTCGGCATTCTATAAAACTACCGATACAGGACTTACATGGAACAAACTCGAAAAAGGAATCCCAGCAGTAGATAAAGGTGGAATGGAAATCGTAGTTTCAGCAACAGACCCCAATATTGTTTATGCAATGTTCGAGGCATCAAATGATAAAGGTGGTGTATTTAGGTCAACTAACAGAGGAGCATCGTTTGAAAAACAAAATAAGTATTATAGTAGCGGTCAATATTACAGCGAATTCGTTGTTGACCCTATTGACGCCGACAAATTATATTCGTTGGACACAAGAACCAGCGTTAGTGTTGATGGTGGAAAAACCTGGAATGGTGTTGGACTAAGTAATCGTCATGTTGATGACCATGCTATGTGGATTGACCCAAACAATACACGACATTTTATGATCGGTGGTGATGGAGGTATTTATGAAAGTTGGGATGATGGTAGCACCTACATTCATAAAACAACACTTCCTGTAACTCAATATTACAGAGTTAATGTTGATAATACAGAGCCTTTTTATTGGGTTTACGGCGGTACCCAGGACAATGCAAGTATGGGAGGGCCTTCACAAAATACTAAATCAGGTGGCGTGGCCAGCGATGAGTGGGTTGTTACTCTGGGAGGTGATGGATTTTGGCAGGCAATTGATCCTGATAATCCAGATATTGTTTATTCCGCATATCAGTATGGTAATATTTACAGATACGACAAAAAATCCGGAGAACGTATTAAAGTTAAACCTACACCACGTAAAGATGAGCTTACATATAGATGGAATTGGGATACCCCGTTTTTATTGAGTCCGCACTCGGGAATCACACTTTATATTGCTGCAAACAAGGTCTTCAAAAGTACCGATCGTGGAAACACATGGGAGGTTATTAGCGAAGATATAACCCGTAACGAAGATAGAAACCAGTTTCCTGTGATGGGAAAATACTGGCCTGCCGATGCTGTTGCCAAGGATGTTTCAACATCGCAGTGGGGAACTGCTGTTGCACTGGCCGAATCAACTGTAAAAGAAGGATTGATTTATGTTGGCACAGATGATGGGCTGATCCAGGTAACCGAAGATGGAGGCAAAAATTGGACAAAAATATCTTCATTTCCAGGCGTTCCAAAATATACTTATGTAAGCGATATTTTCCCCTCATTATATGATGAAAATATAGTTTTCGCTTCATTCAATAATATTAAAAGTGATGATTTTAAACCATATCTATTGAAGAGTACTGATAAAGGTAAAACATGGGTTTCAGTTGCATCCGACCTTCCTGAAGCAGAAGTTGTACACACAATATCACAGGATCCGGTAAAGGAGAACTTATTATTCGCAGGAACTGAATTTGGATTTTATTTTTCAGTTGATGGAGGTAATCATTGGGTGAAACTTGGCTCGGGTTTACCTGATATTGCTGTTAGAGATATTGTAATTCAGGAAAGAGAAAAAGATTTGGTTATTGCAACATTTGGGCGCGGTTTTTATATTATTGATGATTACTCTCCATTACGTGATGTAACCGAACAAACACTTGAAACAGAAGAAGCAATAATTTTCCCAATAAAAGATGCTTTGATGTATAATAGAACCGGAAGTGGAAGGTATGGAACCGGAGCTGGTTATTATCAAGCCAAGAACCCTGATTTTGGAGCCATGTTTACTTATTATATTAAAGATGTTCCAAAGTCATTGAAATCAAAACGTCTGAAAAAGGAAAAAGAATTATTTAAAGAAGGACAACCAATTCCACAACCAAATAAGGAAACCCTTGATGCTGAAGAAAACGAAACAGGACCATATTTAATATTTACAATTAAAGATGAAGATGGTAGTATTGTAAGAAATATATACAAAAAACCATCAAAAGGGATAAGTAGAATGAATTGGGATTTCAGATACAATAGTGCAGCTCCCATAAGATTGAAAAATGATGAATTCGATCCGATGAAAAGTGGGCGAACCAGTATGCGTGCTCTTCCTGGCAAATTTAGTGTTGAATTAGCGATGTATCACAATGGAGAAATAGCGGAGCTTGTTGGCCCTGTTGAATTTAACGCCAGGACATTAAACAATACTACTCTTCCTGATCCACTTCCTAAAGAGTCGCAAGCTTTTTACAAAAAAGTTTCAGAACTATATCGTGTTATGGCAGGAGCAATGACTTATTGTGATGAGCTTGCTGAAAAAACAGCTTATATTCAACAAGCAATGCAATCAGTTGTAACCTCACCTCTTGAGATGAAAGAGAATATGATATCTATTGCAAATGAACTTGATGATATCGAATTTAAATTCGATGGAACCCCAGCAAAGGCAAGTTCAGAAGAGGTTCCTCCTGAGAATATGCCTCTTGGCGACAGATTGAATGAGATAGTATGGACATCATGGGGATCATCATCAGTGCCTACAGCAAATCAAAAGGATAATTATAACATTCTTATGGATGAGCTTCCTGTAATTCTAGATGAATTGAAATCAATTAACACAAAGCTTGAAACTATGGAGCAGGAACTTGATAACATGAGGGCTCCACATACTCCGGGCAGGGTTCCGAAGTTTTAGGTTTCATACTTTCCTTTACTTTTGTCATTCTGAACGCAGCGAAGAATCTCTATCTTTTTAATTCTCAATTAATGAGATTCTTCGCTTCGCTGCTAATGACAACGCTTTGTATAATCCTGTATTTTAATGATTTATATTTTATATGAAAGTTATACTTCAATAGAATTCGCAATTTGAAATCAAATAATCAAAATCCAAATAATAATTTTCAATGCACAAGATCATTGATCAGACTGCAATAGATTAGTATTTTCTCTTGCGAAGGCGCAAAGGTGCGAAGCTTTTTAAGGATAAATTTTTCTTTGCGGCTTCGCGCCTTTGCGAGAAATTATTTTTATGGATTATTGAATATTGACAAGAGATATAGCAAGTTTGTAAATTGAAATTTGGGATTTTTGTCATCTTACTATGTGCGCCTCCTTTCCCAGAGGTGTTGGGTCTCAGGATGACAAATTTGTTTTCAAAATTCAAAAAGGAGATTGTCAAGACTTTAGTAGTTCGGCATCTTATAATGCACCTACCATGTGCCAATAACCAACCACAAGTATAGCCCCCTCAACAATAATTGAAACTACCATAAGTGGTACAGCCTCAGGCCGGTGGGCATAGTATTTCCTAAGTAAAAAAGCCCCCAGCACTAGTGAAATTAAAATTGGAGTAAAGATAATTATGGCATACATTCCATAGTTTTTACCGAGCTTAACAATCATCCTGTTTCTCCAGGAAAAGCGTTTTCTGTTTTTTCTACGGAGAGTTCTTTTCTCCCTGTAAACACGATAGTGGTTCTGGATTTGATCGGGTAATGTCTTTCTGCCAACGGGCTTAATATGTTTGGTGGAAAGTAACAATATCTTACTAAAGTGGTAATAAAATAAAAAACCAATAACTCCTCCAATAATCATCGATATGGATGTTCCCCATATATCAAGTCCTATAATGTGAGCATAGATGGGTGTATAAAAGTATTTTATCATTGATAGAAAAAACACATTTAATATCTTTAGAAAATAGGCCATACTTTTTTGTAAGAAAACAAAAATAGCACAATATTCAACTTATAATGTAAGAGCGTCTCTTAATATCTAAAAACCTGAGCTAGGCGTAAGCTTTACACATAGCATCTTATAATTTTTCCAAAAACGAACTCAGGTTAAAACTAATTCACCATAACAATTTCGCCAGACTTTTGCTCAAGTTCATTAAACCATAATAATGCATCAAGTATCATTGGAATGGCTGCGGTTGAATGCGTTAATCCCGGCAAGGGTGTGTAAGTTACATTACTACCTGCACCAGCAGCTTCGAATTCGCTATAAACTAACTCTGAGGTACTTGGTGGCACATAATTATCGCTTGTTCCGTGGTAGAGTCGTATTGGCTCAATGGTATTCCAGCCAAACACACTATTATTGTTCATTGCATTTCGAAAATCATTGTATTTTGGATCGGTGTTAATACCAGATAAAAATGATTCGGCAACTAGAACGGTTACCGTATCGTTTAATTTATCATTGATTTCTCCATTGGAAAAAGCACCAGTAAAATATGATGGTAGTTGTGTGGCAAATGGTTCATTAAAATAATCACTTAGAGGATTGGTTATTAAACCAAGAGAGTGATATGATACTCCTGAATAAGCCATATAAACAGGTTGGGGATAGGTTACACCTTCAAACATAAAATTTTGAACCACTGATAGGTCATAAGGACCAGCACCACATGCCGAAGCCTTAATTCCAAATGATAAGTTGGTGTTTTCTGTTATGTCTTTATGAGTACACATTGTAGCCCATCCGCCTTGCGAATATCCCATTAAATAAAGATCGTTATCCCAACTTACGCTAACCAATTTTCCATCTATCATTTCCTTTGTAGCAATTATCAGGTTTTCAACCGACAGTACAGTACTCTCTTTGTGAAGATATGGGTGAACAAACTGTTCTGATTTTCCAAAGCCAATATAATCTGGCATTAGCATAATATAACCGGTAGCAGATGTTGACTGTAAATACTTAAACAACACATTATTAATATCTTTTGTTGGTGCTTCATCGTGAGCTGTATTGGTGCCATTTTGAAAACTAATCATTGGAAATGAGCCATTATCGCTTACAGGTATACAAACAAGTCCGGAAGCTTCAATTTCTTCACCCTGAAACATTGTTTTATAAGTTACATTATAAACACCTACATTGTATTGAACATTTTCAACAATGGGTGCTACCTCAGGATATAGTACCGAAAGGTTTTGAAAAAGCTGTTTGATTCCCGAGCTTGTGTATGTAACTACTAATTCGTGGCTTACATATGAATTATATGTTACTAGATCATCATTTTTATCCTTAGAACATGAAGGTAATAGCAATACTGATGATATGAAAAAGATAATAACCGAATATATACTTAGACTTTTTATTGAGTGTTTCATGATTTTGTAGTTAAATTGGAATTTAATGTTAATTGACAAACAAATGTACAGAATTAATTTGCAATAGATTTTACTTACCATCTATACGATTGTTACCTCATCTGCCGTTTTGTGAAAGTTAAGGTTAATTATGAAAAAGAAATTTAGATTGTTTTTTAAGATAATCTCACGATTATTAATTCTCATTATTTTATTTAGTGCTGCTTTTTTTGTAGCAGTTTATTTTGGTGTATTTGGACCCTTTCCAACATCAGACGAATTAGCCTCAATTCATAATGAAGAAGCCTCTTTAGTGATGTCGTCAGATGGCACATTGATTGGTAAATATTTTGCTAAAAACAGAACAAATATATCATGGAATGAAGTACCTGAACATCTTGCAGAAGCACTAATATCAACTGAGGATAAACGGTTTTATTTACATGAGGGATATGATGGAAGAAGCTATTTAAGAGTCTTTTTCAAGACAATAATTCTTGGTGATAGGAGTTCGGGAGGTGGGAGCACACTAACACAGCAGTTAGTAAAAAATCTATATGGTAGAAACGATCATAGTTTTATGTCGATGCCGGTTAATAAACTAAAAGAGGCAATATTAGCCTCTCGTCTTGAGGATGTCCTAACTAAACAGGAAATTCTTTTGCTCTATCTTAATTCGGTTCCATTTGGAGAAGATGTTTATGGTATAGAAGCAGCATCAAAAAGATATTTCGACAAACATAGTAGCGAGCTAAATATCCAGGAATCGGCAGTACTTGTTGGCATCCTCAAAGCTAATACATATTATAATCCTCGTTTAAATCCTGAAAATGCAAAGCAAAGAAGAAATCAAGTTCTGGCATTAATGCATAATGAGAATTATTTAACGAAACAGGAATTGGACAGTTTAATGGCCCTTCCCCTTAACCTATCATATGCCAATTATCAACGTGAAGCACCTGCTGGATATTTTGTTTATCAGGTAAAAAAACGTGTTGCCAACATATTGGAAAATTTGGTTGATAACAATGGTGAAGCTTTTGATATTGAAAAAGATGGCTTGAGAATCTACACAACTTTGGATTTCGCCCTTCAGCAATCTGCACAAAAAGCAATCAAAAAACAGCTAATGAAAATGCAAAAACTTCTTGATGGTGAACTTAAAAGAAGCGGTATGCGAAAGAATTGGCAAAGAGATTTTACACAAAATACATCTAAACTTGATGAAGTTGCCAATAGAGAAGTATTTGACTGGGATGAAAGAAAGAAACTAAAAATGACATTGGCTGATAGCTTGTGGCATTATCATAGAATGCTAAATGCTGCGGTACTAATTGCCGAGCCAAATACTGGGAGAGTGCTTACCTGGGTAGGTGGAAATGATTTTCGTTATTTACCATATGACATGATTTTTGCAAAGCGCCAAATTGCATCGGCCATTAAGCCGCTAATTTATGCTGCAGGATTTGAAAGTGGGTTGAAACCTTGTGATTATCTTAAAAATAAAGTTGTTGAATATGAAGATTACAATAATTGGAAACCTGAAAATTACGACAAAAGCAGTAGTAAAGATAGCTTGGTGGCATTATGGTATGCCCTGGCCAATTCAATGAATCTGCCAACGATGGATCTTTATTTCGAAACAGGTCATTATAATGTAACGGATATGCTAAGACGATTTGATTTGGATGTACCAACATCTGAAACTCCTGCAATTGCTCTTGGTGCTCTTGATGTTTCATTATATGAAATAGTAAAGGCTTACAGTGCTTTCGCAAATCTGGGATCTATATTTGATGATCTGGTGATGATTGATAAAATTCAGGATGCAAGCGGTAATACTATTTATGAAAGTGGTTTGCAATTATCAAATACAATTATAGAACCTGATATTGCCGATCAAATTACCACAATACTTGAAACAGCAGTTAATGAGGGCACAGGAAAACAACTAAGAAATAGATACGGATTGAGGGCAGAAATGGCTGGAAAAACAGGAACGGCACAAAATTATAGTGACGCATGGTTTTTGTCGTACACACCTAATATTGTTATTGGAACATGGGTTGGAGCCCGATCTCCGGATATTCATTTTCAAGGAGGGTTGGGAAGTGGCTCTGCTTTAGCATTGCCAATTGCTGGTGAAATATTATCTGACATTGAATCAAATAGCACCCTTAAATCACAATACCTTACCAACTTTCAGTATGATTACCAAACCAAATTATTACTTGATTGTGAGCCATATTATGAGAAGGGACTATCGGGTATAATTAATCGTGCCATTGAAAAAGTTGGAAATGGTAATAACCATGATATAACTGTTGTTGATTCAACAATAATCGAAAAAAGGAAAAAAGGTAAGGTTAGAAAATTTTTCGAAAAGATTTTTGGAGGCAAGAAAAAATAGAGGAAGTATTACCAATGGTGCAAGGTCCTCCTTGTATAAAATCAATTAGAGTTATGCTTAATTCCAAACTTATACCTGGCTTTTAATAACCCATCGTTTATGTTTTCAATAATAGGACTATTATAAACTCTGTCCATAGGAGTGAAAACTAACTGCTCGCTATTACCGATTCCATCTTCATATAAATATTCAACTCGTAGTGCACCGACACCATAATCTTCCAAAACTAAATTACTTTGATCATATTGGAAGGCAATTGAATAATTATACGACCAATAAGTATGAAAATCGTATACTCTTGTTTTTTCAAGAATATTATTGGAATTGTATTCGTATTTCTCTTTATAAAGATTCTTCCATGTATTAGTTAACCTATAGTCTTCAGACGAAATCAAGTTATCCAAAACACCATTATCATAAACAAAATCCTCATTATAGAAATACTCATCATAATACAAATCCTTAATCCTGAACCTGATAACATTTTGATCTTCATAGGTATACTCGCCCAGACTGCTCTCATACAATATGCCATTTTCATCAAAATCACAGTAGTAATTAAACGACTCCAGCAATTCTCCATTGAAATTAAAGAAGTATTCATTCCGACTCATCAACTGACCATCAACATATTCAAAATATTTCATTCTGTCCATACGTTTATCAGTAAACTCATATTCCATCTTCTCACCAAGGTGTAATTCACCTTCATCACCAAGATATAATACTGCTGTAACAATATCGCCTGAATATGTATAATTGCATTTAATTGTTGTATCCCAGGCATTGTAACTTGTACTCGATTTAACAACAACTGTTCGATTCACCAGCAGGTTATTATCATAGCTATACAGAATTTTAGTGGTGCCTACATTTGCATCATTTGATATTTTAATTTGCATAATACGCCTGTGGTCTGCAGGAATGTTATCATCATCTTTCTTACAAGCAACTAAAAAGGGAATACAAAATAGTATGTAAATAAACTTTTTCATAATGGTTTTTATTAATGCTACCTCAATAAAAATTATTGAGTTATTGATTTCATCCAGTAGATTGTTGTAGTAAGTTGAGTCATGTTAGCAGTTTCCAAATATATCAATTATTTGGTTGCTAGCACATCAGTATGATAATACTATTCATTGACATCAATTGTTGCACGGTACTATATAGGAGATATGATGGTAAAGTAACCACAAACTACTCTGTGAGTGATGATATCCTCCAGATGCCCTCATCGAGCGGATGCAAAGTTGTAAGAAAACTATTGTTTTATTTGAGAATTTATGGAAGAAAGCAAAACTTAGAGGGTGCCAATAGGAGGGGTTTTGCCATTTGCAACGTAGATGTCCCAGTATTAATATAGCTTTGTAACATAATTAAATTATTGTTTAACCGGAAATACCGTTTCCATAATGTTTCCATTTTCGAATTTTGAGTATGGATTTTTGAATCATAAAGCGCAGGGTTATAGCCGTCAGGGGGCAGTCAGTGGAGCCTTCCACGGGACTCGAACCCGCGACCTGCTCATTACGAGTGAGCTGCTCTACCAACTGAGCTAAGAAGGCTTGTTAGGGCTTATACCCATGAAGCGTGCAAAGATATGAGATTTTTAAGTTTACTCACTGGATGCATAGTGATTATTTCTTAGCTTAGATGTGGTCGAATTATGCCGAATCTCCATTGGTTATTCTTAAACAAAAATTCCCCTTTACTTGAATCGTCTTTTTCTGAGCTTGATATTTTGTTGTGGTTTTTTGTTGATTATAAAGCTCCATGTTTTAATACTTTCATTTTTTTAAATGTTTAGTAACGTGAAGTAGTCTGGTATGTTTCTCCTGCAGCCTATTTTCTTTGGGGCTCAACTGAGTCTTAAATCCTATTATATTATGAGCCTTTAATATTGGCTTAATTCACAATCATTTTCCTCGTTAAGTGAATTTCTTTACTTGCCAGACTATAAAAATACAAACCATTGCAATAATTGCTAATATCCAATTCAATAGAATTTTCTATTTTATTGACAGTTATTCTTTCCTTGTGAACTATTTCCCCAAGAGAATTCATGACTATAAATGAGTAGTCGCCAAACTTATCTGTACTAAAGCCAATAGTAGTAGATTGGTTGCATGGGTTAGGTATATTTTGTTGTAAATCAAAAGAAGGTCTATTTAAATTGTCCATGCCAACTGAGTTGATTACATTAATTGTATAGTCGTCATTAGCCGATACGATGTCAGGCGTTCCGTTGCCCCCTAAAAATATATCATATTCTATTATGATGGGATATGTTCCAACATCTGAGAGCATCGATGTCCCGTAAAAGCTTAAACAGGACGATATACCTCCAGGAATAGCACAGTTTTCCGTTAAACAGGAATATGAAAACCCAGGTGGTAATCCTAAAACGTCTGTAACAACAAGACTATCGAAAGTCAATGTTACTGGGAAGGGTCCAATTAGAACCACTGTATCTATGGGAGTAATTATAGTGAGAACTTCGTCAAATGGTATGCCAACATGTGCATCGGCCAACCCAGTTAAACTATCAGGATAAAATCCCGGGTTTATATATGAGGGATCCGGCGTACATTGACCAAAAACCGTTGTGAATGTTAATGAAATAATACCAATGCTAAGAAGTATTTTTTTATTCATGATTTTGTCTTTTTGAGTTAATTAATTTTTGCTAAAAACGATTGATGAATGAATTTGTAGCAGCAACGAGAGCGAAAATACTTAATTTCTGGTAAGTAGCCAAATCTTCTTCCCCCTTTGTTGTCAAATCGTAGATTTGGCGGAGGTCGAACGAGATACTGTTGATATAATTTATACATTTTTGTGCCGCCATTAGTCAAGGGCTTATAAATACGGTTGGAGGATTGGGTGAAATTGCAATGAAGAAGCTGATAGTTGCACCCTTGACAAATAGCATCACTCCGCTGAGAAGCGCTTACGACTTGAAATCGGAGTAGTGTGGAATTTTATAAATTTTAAATTTTATAATTGCTATTAAAATTATATCAGGTTAGTGAAAAAAGGATATATATATCCTGAAATCAGAAGCGTTTGCCCTGCATTAATAGTAATAATCCACATTAACAATGCGTTTAATAGTTACTTTGCGCTTGAGTATGTGAGAAGACCATTGTAATCACACCATAACATAATGACAAAACTTAGGCTAATACTTACTTTCTATAAGTCGTTTGCATTTGCAAGCAGTATAATAACATTGGCATGTTTAAGTCTTCTATTCGCTAACTCGATTAGTGTTTTTACAATCCTTTTTTGGTTTAAGATAATTACACTTGTTGTGATATACTTCTTTATCAATAGCTATAAAAGGAAGGAAATGTACTATTATCTAAACCTTGGAATTTCCAAAAAAGCACTTTGGACTTCAGTAATGGTCTTAGATCTGCTATTATTTATTCTATTAACAATTGTTACCATAATTATTAAATGATTGAAACTCTTGAAATAGATAGTGTTATACTTGAGTTCGGTTCAAAAAGAGTGTTACAGGATATATATATTAAGTGTGAAACCGGCAAAGTAACCGGTTTACTTGGACGAAACGGAACCGGTAAAACTTGTTTAATGAATATTATCTACGGGCAACTTACTCCCTATGATTATTCGGTTAGATTGAACGGGAAATCTCTATTAACCCTTTCCCGAAAACCTTCCGAAATAATGTATTTGCCTCAGTTTAGTTTTATCCCAAAATCTTTAACTGTTAAACGTATATTTAATGATTTTGATCTTGATTTTTCGGGGTTCACGATAGGGTTTCCTGACTTCAAAAAATATTATCGTTCCAGATTTCATAAGCTATCGGGTGGCGAGCAAAGGATTGTTGAGATATATATTATCATTGCTTCGAGAACAAAATTTTGTTTGTTGGATGAGCCATTTTCACAAGTCATGCCAACACATGTTGATTCAATTAAGAAACTCATTGTTAGAGAGAAAGAAACAAAAGGAATACTAATAACCGATCATCTGTATGAGCATGTATTGGATATTAGTGATGATCTATATGTTCTTACAGAAGGTAAGACCCAATTAACAAATAGTATAGAGGATATAATAACACTTGGATACATAAATTCTAACGGGGCAAAATTATGACACGGCAAATAATAATAATAATAGCATTGGCATTAACAATTTCTGCTTGTAAAAAATCAGAAAATGAAACTCCTCCTTCATCTAAAAACATATATTTTCCGCCAACCAATTCACAAAATTGGGAATCGGTAACACCCGAAAGTCTGAATTGGGATATTGATAAATTAAACGAGCTGTACGACTATCTTTCTACCAATAACACCCGAGCATTTATTATCCTGAAAGATGGAAAAATAGTAGCAGAAAAGTATTGGGGTAAAAATGTATTAAATACTGCTCCTTTTGATCAAAATACAAATTGGTATTGGGCTTCGGCGGGTAAGTCGCTCACAGCATTTTTGATTGGAATAGCACAACAAGAAGGGTTGATAAATATAAACAACAAAACTTCTGATTATTTAGGAGAGAACTGGACAAGCCTCCCTTTGGAGAAAGAAAACCTCATTACCATTCGAAATCAACTGACAATGACAACAGGCCTTGACTATGACGTTTCCAATTTGGATTGCACTGATCCTTCGTGCCTTCAGTTTAAAGCTGATGCAGGAAGTCAATGGTATTATCACAATGCCCCATATACACTGCTCGAAAAGTTGTTAGTAATGCATCCGGCATAACCTATAATCAATTTACTGATGATAAACTTGAGAACAAAATAGGGATGGATGGCACATGGTTACCTTTAGGATATAATAATACCTATTGGAGCACTCCAAGATCTGCCGCAAGGTTTGGTCTACTGATCCTAAACAAAGGAATATGGAGTTTAAATGAAATCATGACCGATCAAAACTACTTTAATGATATGGTGACTAGCTCTCAGGACCTAAATCCTTCCTATGGATATTTATTTTGGTTAAATGGTAAGCAGCCAACAATATTCCCGGGTTTCGCAACACCTGTTTCAATATCGGTTGCTCCAAACGCTCCATCCGATTTAATTGCTGCAATGGGTAAAAACGGACAAATTATTGATATTGTTCCAAGTAAAAATATGGTGGTAATCAGGATGGGTGAAACCCCTGATGGTTCATTACTCCCTGTACTGTTTCATGATGAGATGTGGAAAAAGTTAATGACCGCAATTGAGTGAAAAAGTAACTAGAATAGGGTAAAAAAGGGGAATAGGGGATATAGGGGGATAGGGGATATAAGGGATATAGGGAAAACAGCATTTGAGTTAGAGTCCTCTTAAATAACCTCATATCCATGCCATATTCCCTAAATACCCATGTTTCCAAAATATCCATATTTCCCTATATCCCCTTTTACATATACCCCTATTTCCCTATACCCCTATTTCCTTATACCCCTTAAATATTTCCTTAAACACCCTCATGTTATTTTAAAACTTCCCAATCCCATCTTTTTTATACTTTTAACCATTATAACTATTAACGTAAATCTTGATGAAAAAACTAATAAAATTCAATACAATTATTGTGGTTTGTATGATTATGCTAACACACATTTCGAATGCTCAGGATGCACCTCCCAAACTTGAATCAACAAATCAGGCTCTCGAACAAATAAACAGCACCTTACATCATCGCCTTGATGTGCTGGAAAAACGAATTGATGACCTCCTTTGGTATGAACGGGTTGGTGATATTGCCTTTGTTGATAAAGTTTACATGACCGGCCCTCCCCTTTGGAAAGAAAAAAACCCAAATGCCCAAGGCGCTGGAAATCCCACGAAATTTTGGTCATATGTGTTTATTCCCAAAAATATTGACGAATCAAAAAAATATCCCTTAATTGTATTTCCTCATGGTGGAGTCCACGCTGATTTTACAACATATTATACACATATTGTTCGTGAGTTAATATCTCAAGGGTATATTATTGTCGCTGCAGAGTATCGAGGAAGTACTGGTTATGGAAAAGGGCATTATGAAAAAATCGACTATGGGGGTTTGGAAACAGAAGATGTTTATTCATCCAGAAATTACATGATAGAAAATTATGATATTGTCGACGAAAATCGCGTTGGAATTATTGGATGGAGTCATGGTGGATTAATTGCTCTGTTTAATATTTTCGATCACCCCGATGCTTATCAGGTTGCCTATGCCGGAGTTCCTGTAAGTGATTTAATTGCCCGCATGGGATACAAAGATCAGGAATATCGTGATTTGTATGAAGCCGAATATCATATTGGCGAAAGTGCTGATGATAATGTTGAAGAATACAAGCGTCGATCTCCTGCATGGAACACCCACAAGATGGGAAACACGCCTCTTCTCATACATACAAACACAAATGATGCAGATGTAAATGTATTGGAAGTTGAACATCTTATAAAGTCTCTTAAAGCCGATGGCAAATCATTCGAATACAAGATCTACGAAGATGTTGAAGGAGGACATTCCTTTAACAGGACAGATACTAAAATTGCCCAGGAAATAAGGGTTGAAATATATGAATTTCTTGATGCCCCGTTAAATCCACCTAATCCTATTACAAATATTAAAGAGCTAAGAAAAGCTGCATATCGATATTAAAAGAAATAGTTGCAATTGATTTAAAAGTATGTAATGAATATACTACTTACAAATATTTGGATTTCTAATTATGGAGGGACTGAAGTATATATTAGGGACCTATCTGTATATCTATATAACAATGGCCATCGTGTAGAAGTTTACTCACCAACCTTAGGACCAGTAGCTCTGGAAATCGCAAGTAAAGGAATTAATATAGTAGATTCAACTGAAGAGCTTGTCAACACTCCGGATTTAATCCATGCACAGCACTTTACACCCACTCTAGATGTTATATCAAAATTCCCAGGCGTGCCAGTGGTTTATTTTCTCCACGATCGAATTCACTTAATTGATAATCCACCCAGATATTCAAGGATTAAAAAGTATGTTGCTGTAGATTATAATTGTTTAGATAAACTGACTATTGACAATAATATTAATAAGGAAAAAACTACCGTAATTTATAATTGGGTAGATACATCAGTATTCAAACGTCGGACGAAGTTTGCCGAAAAACCTCGTAGAGCTTTAGTTTTTTCCAACTACACTTCATTTGATGGTTTTTTTAAGACCATCAAAGAGGCTTGTGATGAATTAAACATAGAAGTTGATGGTATCGGTATGCGGTTTGGCAATTCACATAGTAATCCTGAGAAAATATTGCATAATTATGATATAGTGTTTGCAAAAGCAAAATGTGCCATGGAAGGAATTGCTTCAGGTGCAGCAGTTATACTTTGTGATAAAACTGGATTAGGACAATTGGTAACTACAGATAATATTGATCAATGCAGACGCTTTAATTTTGGTATGAAACTTCTAACCAAACCCATCACAAAAGATAAGCTAATTGTTGAGATAAATAAGTATAACCCAGATGAATGTCAAAAAGTTTCGGGTAAATTAAGAAATGATGCATCATTGGAATCTGCAATGAAAAAAATCAATAATCTTTACCATGAAATAATTGATAATGATAAAGATTCGAATAATCGAGTTCTAGATGAAAAAGATCAGAGGCTAATATCTGATTATCTTGGATTAAAAGAAGGTATAACCAATAGTAAAATAAGACAGAATGAACAAAGATATAAAGAACATATAAGGCATATCATTTTGGCAAATGAAGCTCTACTGAAATCCATTGACTATCGTTTGGGAAGAGTAATTATAAATCCACTACGGATTATTTATCATCTTCTTAAGCGAAACAATAGTTAGGTAGGTATTTCATACTATGTTAGTTTACTGGATATTTTCACTTAACAACTAATTATCGAACTGACTTAGCTGGATTACCAAACACTTTTTGTCCATCCACAACATCATTAGTAATTATTGATCCAGCCCCAATAAATGCATTATTTCCAATTGTAACCTCAGGAAGGATACAACTCCCTCCCCCAATTTTTGTGTTTTTACCAATAATTGGAGGAACTATATTGTCGTTCATATATTTATCGTTCATTGTAACAACCCCGGGGCCAATGAAACAACCTGAATCAATTTGCACACCACTGGTAATATGACAGCCTGTTTGAATACTAACATTGTCGCCAATAACGACACCACTGCATATATTACAATGCGAACCTATGGTGCAATTTTTACCTATCCTAACATTCTGTTGAATTAAAGTGAAGGAGCCAACTCTACTTCCATCATCTATAGTTACATTTTTCTGAACCTCAGTTAGTGAGGCGTTATAAAATTTAACATTTTTAAATCTGAGCTTGTATTGTATTACCTTTAGAAATCCCATATTTTGTATTATTTATTTTGTTCAAGTTTGTTTAATGTTGACTGTCGACCATAATTACCGTTTCCACTTTTCAGTTTGAGAAGCGACCTTAATTTTGCAGGAGTCATGACTTTTCGTTCATTTGCAGCAGCCAGATTATGTATTCTTGCTATTAGATCTTGATTCTTAGCAAGTTTTGTTCGGCCATTGTTAAACCAAATATTATCTTCAAGACCAACCCTGACTCCTCCACCTGTTGCAATTGCAAGAGCATTCATTTTTAATTGAGACTGACCAATACCAGCAAGGCTCCAGTAAGATTCTTCAGGTAAATCATTTATCATTATTCCAGTGTGTAATATATCTGCTTGAGCACAAGCAATGTTTCCAAGAAGTAAGTTGAAATAATATGGAGGTTCAAGTATTCCTTTTTTATTAAGATATTTAGCATAATTGATCATGCCAGCATCAAAAGCCTCAAGCTCAGGCATTATTCCCTTATCTTTCATCTCTTGTGCAAGAGATTGTATCATCTTGGGAGAATTGACACTTTCCATATTGTTGAAATTCAAAGAACTTAATGTCAAGCTTCCCATGTCGGGTTTAAGATCACCATCAAGTTGCAGTGGTTCTGCCCGCTGTTTGAACTCCTTAAAATTCCTTCCACTTAAAGAAACACAGATTATTAAATCTTTAGATATTGTCCTGATTCCTTCAATTATTTTACCATATATAGCAGCATCAGGAGTTGGTACTCCAGTCTTCTCATCTCGAGCATGTAGATGAATCATCGTAATCCCTAATTCAATTGCTCGATGAGAGTCTTCTATTATTTCTGAAACTGAGATAGGAACAAATGATGTTAACTTCTTAGTAGGAATCATCCCTGTTGGAGTGAAATTGATAATCAAGTCATCACATTCCATATGTTATATTTTTTATTGTGAATTTGGTTAAAAAAGCAGCTTTTCAATAGTTATGTTTAAACAAACATATGGAATAAATATTAATTGCACTTCCGAATTATGGAATTAAAGTTTAAACTAAATAAATTTGATTTTTTTAAGTGATTAATGTTTTTCCAAATAAAAAAATAATCTTTAAGCTGACAAAAATACGATCATAATATTAGGCTAATAAAAACAAGGCTTTTTTAAAGAATTAATTCTTTATTATAGAATTAAAACCACCTCCTATGGTGTTGGTAATGTTCAAACGACTATGTATGAAAACGTTAAATTTGTGCACGAGCAATTTTAAAAAGTTAAGACATGGTATTTACCGGTGTACATATCATATAGTTTGGACACTGAAGTATAGAGTTGAACATCTGATAAAATCATTAAAAGCTGATGACAAAAAGTTTGAGTATAAGATTTGTCAGGATGTGCCTGGAGGACACTCATTTAACCGAACCGATACCAAAATTGCACAGGAAATAAGGGTAGAAATATATATGTTTTTATCAAATCAGCTAAATCCGCCAGACCCAATTTCAAGTGTTAAAGAATTACGAAAGGCTGCCTATAGATTCTAAAGCTGTTAAAACCAGTAACGGAAATTATGAAATATTAAATGACTTTAATACCGGTAAACAATTGCATTTACATTCATTCCTGCACCAACAGACGCAAACATTATCAGGTCACCTTTCGATAAGTTATGGTATCCAGTTGTTGATTCTCCCTTTTCAAAAGACGTCATGAGGCTTTCTTCTTTTCTTACCATATCAAAAAGTGTTGGGATAGTTGCCACCGAGCTGTTTCCAAACTTATGAATATTCATTGGCATAATATGTTGCGGTATTTTTCTCACCTTATAAAGCCTGTAGAATCGCTTAATGATTTCATGATCCATTTTTTCGTTTGCCTGATGAATAAAAATTTTCTTCAGCTCATGAATATCAGCTCCGGCCTTATCCATTGCTTCTTTCATTGCGCCAGGAACATTATTAAGAGCAAATTCATATATCTTTCGTCCGTGCATTTTAATATACCTAATATTAGGATCGGTTTCAATAATATTACTTTTCCCTAAATAAAGATAATATGCTTCATCCTTTGCAAAAGTTGCAGAAATAAAACTCAGTATACCATTCAACTTGTTTTCTTCAATGATTTCAATAACAGCAGCGCCAGCACCATCTGAATAAATCATCGAGTCGCGATCATGTAAATCAATAACTCTTGAGAGTGTTTCGTTGGCAACAACAAGACACCTTTGTGCCATACCCGATTTGATAAATGAATATGCATGAATTAAGCCCTGTATCCAGCCCGGGCAACCAAAAACTAAATCATAGGCAACACAAGAAGGATTTTCAATGCCCAGTTGATATTTGATTCTTGATGCAAGGCTTGGCACCATGTCAGTTTGGATAGTGCCTTTTTTTACATCCCCGAAATTTTGGGCTACAATTATTTGGTCAATACTTTCTTTGTCAATACCGGCATCCTCAATTGCACGTAAAGCAGCAATTGCACCAATATCGGAAGAAAGCTGATCATTATCGACATACCTTCTTTCTTCTATTCCGGTTATCGCTTTAAATTTTTCAGCAATTTCTGAATGTGATGCTTCAAAAACATTACCATTATCATCAAAAAATTTATTCTTTGCAAAATCGTTGTTTGTTACAATATTATTTGGAATATAGCTCCCTGTTCCTGTGATAACTACATTATTATAATTCATGGTTATTATATATAATAAATTTCAAAAATAGTAAATTTCAAAAAATAAGTGGTTGTAAATGTTTTTCATGAACAATTATCTGTTTAAAAATGTTGTTCAAACAAGTTCTTAATTAAATCCCACTAACGAATAAGTTATACGTTTAGAAGTTTAATTTATCTTTAAATAAACTAATAATGAAATAAATTAGTAGTTTTGGGGAAAAGGACACCACCAGCTCTATTTTTTCAAAAACATGAAGAAAAACACTCATAGTAATTTTACTGTAATAATACTTAAAGATGTGTTTTTAACTATCCTCTTTGTCTGTTTTTCATTCTTTAATTTAGCCCATACTCAACCACTAACAAATGACACTATCTCAAAAAGCCTTATATCAAGATTTTCGATTGAGAGCTGGACTACTGAGCAAGGATTGCCCACAAATGAATTAGTTGAGATTTACCAAACAACCGACGGATATCTTTGGATATCAAGTCATGAGGGTCTCATTCGTTTTGATGGATTTAAATTTGAGATTTACAATACAGAAAACACTGGTATATTTCCAAACAATTCATTTCATTCTTTTTCAGAGGATAAGGACAGTACTTTGTGGATTTCATCAATAAATGGATATTTTACATATAAAAACGGGAATTTTGCTAAAAGTAGCCCTGAATTAGAAAACATTGCTAATCTCAAAAAGGAAACCAGAGATTGGTTGCTAATGAAAAATAAGGAAACCTTTTTTCTTGATGAGAATACCCTTCACTTTCCAAAACTAGACACTTCTATTGCTAATATACAGTTAAATGCAATTATAAAAGACCAATCAAATAATTTTTATTTCGGGACTTCAAAAGGTTTATTTCAACTATCTGACAAAGAGATTAAATGTTTTAATAAGAATACTGGTCTCGCAAATGACTTTATAACCAATTTTTTAATGGATGATGAAAATGTACTTTGGGTGAGTACGATATCTGGTCTTTACTATTTCGATGGCTTCACTTTTAGAGAAGATAGTTCCTTCAAAAACATTGTTATTAAAAATATTGTAGTCGATAATAATGGTGATTACTGGTTCACATCCACAACAGGATTATATAGAAAAAGCATTGCAAACAATAAGGTTGAAAATATTAGCCTGGTTAATAAAATAGGCATTAATGATTTTTCAGGAATTTTTATTGATTCTGAAAACAATATCTGGGCACAGCCTTTACGTGGAGGTCTTATAAGACTCAAAAGAGAAAAAACTACCGTGTTCGATATGGAAAGTGATATGCAAGCCAAGGTTGTAAATGCTGTACACGAATATAAGCCAAACGAATTTCTGATAGCCTTTGAAGATGGAATAATACAAATAATAAAAAACGGTTATACACAGAATTTTAAGTTAAATAATTCACTTAAAGGGAATAGAGTTCGTCATATATTCAGCGACAGTGATGGTAATATTTGGATTAGCACATATAAGGGCTTACTAAAAATAGACCTTTTAGGAAGAGAAAAGTGGTTTAATCCTCAAAACGGTTTTCCTTCAAACCTTATTCGCTTTGTCTACGAAGACAAACAAAATAATATTTGGGTAGGGACAAGCGATGCGGGGTTAATAAAAATTAATACACCCCAGGCGAATAAGGTAGTTGACCAAACAACAGGTTTAAGTTCAAATTTTATAATGTCGATAGAAGAAGATAAGACTGGGAATTTAATTGTGGGAACATCAGGAGGTGGCATTAACCGAATTAGAAACGATGAAGTAATTGAAGTAATAGCTACCAAAACTGGCTTGATTAGCGATATTGTTTTTAATACTTACATTGATACTGCCAACATTATTTGGGTTGTAACAAATAGTGGCTTAAGTAGGATTTCCTCAGATACAATAGTAAATTACAATGTAAATATTGGCTTATCAAGCAATAGCCCATTTAGTATTAAGGAAGACAATAAAGGGTCGTTATGGCTGCCTTTTCCCTTGGGAATTATGA
>JABMPH010000034.1 GCA_013203805.1 Bacteroidota bacterium
GATCTCTGCTTGAGCAAATTAATTGATTAAAATAAGACGAAATTAATTCTGCAAGCTTAGGGTTTTCATCGTTGTAGCCCACAATGTCAAAAAAGTGCTTGAAATATTCTGAATCCTTAACCAGATTAAAATAAATACTCTTGAGCTCTTTATCAAGTCCCAGAAATTTGTTCTTTTCATCATAAAACAAATCTCTTGCTTTAGTAGCGTCAATATATGGATTGTTTAGATTTTCTGAATCAAGCTTATCATCCTTAACTAGCTTATGATAGGGTTGTTCAGGATAGAATAGAGGTGATAAAAACAGAGTGTCGATGAATTTATATCTGCTAGCGAAATCTGTCCCAATCCATTTTTCGAGGTATTTTTTATCATGATCTATAATATTATGACCACATAAATACTCTGAAGTTTGAAGAAAATCGCCTAACTCTGAAAGTGATGGAGAATGAAACATACTCCCGTTATCATTTACGCAACCAATATCGAGTATTTTTTTTGAAGTTGGGTCAACTTCAGTATCAATAAAAGTAATTTGGGGCATTGCTAATTGTTGAGTTCTATGGCGAAAATCGAAGTTACAAATATTTTGTAAATATTTATTTGGGAAGGTGATATTATTTCGACTAATATGGTTCTATTTGAATGATGACTATTAAAAAATAATACGTAATTTTATTAATGAGAAGCAGAAATAAAAGCAATTTTGATTCAATCACCATTCATACCCGGTCAAATCTATCATCGAAGAAATGATATTCATGCGGTATATGGTGGTAATTGGCAAAGTGGAATATGTCCTTCTGCGATGCTCCCCTATATTTTTATCTTTTCAGGAAAATCAGGGCACCAACATGGGTATCAAGATGGATGGGATAATCCAAAGGTATTCTCATATACAGGTGAAGGGCAATCTGGAGATATGAAATTTACAAAAGGGAACCTTGCATTAAGAGATCATATACCTAATGGGAAAAGAGTTTTTCTTTTTGAAAATGTAAAAAAAGGATTTGTAAAATTCATTAGCGAAGTAGAATTTTTTGATGCTGATTATTTTGAAACCCATGACACAAAAGGGATGCTGCGCATTGGGATAAAATTCTTTTTTAAAAGAAAAGGCGTTTATCTTCCAATTCAACCAGAATTATTTGCCCAACCATATACTGTAACAAATCCAATCCACAAATATGGCACATCTCCACCCAACGAAACAGAGCGTAAAGGATTAGTAACTTCCAGGGTAGGTCAAGGAGCATACAGGAAAAGAATAATTCACAGGTGGGAATATAAATGTGCAGTAACTGGGTTTAATAAACTTGATATTTTAATAGCATCCCATATTGTTCCTTGGGCAGAATCCAACGATAATGAAAGGCTTGATGTAAACAATGGCCTACTCCTATCTCCAAATTATGATGCTTTATTTGATAGACATCTCATCAGTTTTGAAAACGACGGACGCATTATACTATCGAATTTAATAGAAGAGAAGGCGTATAAAAAAATCGGAATTTCTGGTATTGAAAGGATAAATAATCTAAGCTCATATAATTTGAGTTATTTGGAGAGGCATAGATTGGAATTTTCTGTGTAGAAATTTGTATTTTTATACTTATACTGCTATTGCAAATAGAATATATTGATATTCCACAACTACAAAGAGCTGGGACATGAAAAAAGCATTAATTATCGGCGCATTTGCATTGTTTTTGAGCCCAATATTATGCGCTCAAACATATAAGTTTTATCAAACAGAGAATATCCACAATCAGTTAAGGCTCGACACAAAGACCGGAGAAGTACTTCAGATTCAGAGCGATGGCTAAAAATACTTAGTTCATGAGGCTACATCACTATTAAATTTAAAACCTGGAAGGTATATTCTCAACGAGACTGAAAATATGTGGACCAATATACTTCTTGATACATTTACGGGTAAATTGTGGCAATGCCAATATAGTGTAGAAGGATCTGAATATATATTTTCGGTAGTAATTAATCCAGATGTGCTATCAACTTCCGAAAATAGTAAATTCACAATACAGCCACTAACTAGTATGTTCCAGTTTTACCTCATCAATGAAGAAACCGGTGACATGTGGAAGTTTCAATGGAGTACCAAAGGGGATGAGTATCGATGGATTGAAAGGTTTTAAGAATTTTGGTTTTTTGGAAAAGCAATTTGGTGCACCGGTCACGCATATTATTAGTGACCGATTTCGAGCTTATCCGTATTCAACGATATAAACTATGATTTAAGCTAGGAACAAGTATCCACTCCCTAGTCAAAGCTATTTCTAGAGTTCGGCTTTCGTCTTTCATTGAGTCAATTCTAATGTTTTAATAAATCTGGAAAGACCATCTAAATCTGGAAATAGAGAAAACTCTGTTATACCAGTTAAAACTATATATTTCTTAAAGTCGTCAATTAGTTCAGGTTCGATAGTAATCTTCTTTAGACAGTCTGGGTATGCTGTTTCAAGAGGGTTTATAATATCTCTATGTATTGTAAAGGCTCCTTTTTGAGCCACGATTCTTCGATTTGGCGGATTTATACCAATTGCAGCAACTGTAGCTGGAAATTTACCATAATTTTTATGAGCATCATTAATAAAATAGCTAGTGTATCCTTCAGGATAACTAACATCTAAATATGGTATCCTATCTCTATCAATGGCATTTTTATTTAAACAATATGGATCTAATATCCAAATTGCGGCACTTTTACCTTTCGTTGAATTTTTTAAAGCAAAGTATAATGCTACAGAAAAATTCTCAGTCCAATCAAGCAGCCTAGTTGGTATTCCATGGTGCTGCATTAGGAACAATACTTCCCATGTATTTTTATAAGCAGGTATAAGATGCCCCCCATACTGAACAAAATCATAATAAAGTCTATTTTCAGTATAATTTTTAACATTTTCAGTTCTCCCAAGCACCGGAATTAATTCCCATTTATGATATCCATGCCCGCGAAAATACACGTCATTAACTTTATTTTTTTTCTTTATATCATCGATCCAAAAATAGATTTCAGATAATTTGTCAGTTAGTTTTTTCATAGCGAAATGATATTGTTGTATGCACGCCAACGGCAAATTGTATGAGTAGTGGTAGTTTCCTGTCAAACCGCTATGCAGTTTGAGCGGGCAACAAACCTTGATATTTAGCACTTATCCTGCCATTACTTATACAAAATGTTAGGCAACGTTTTTTAACGTATTGCTTCCTTAATCGTATTAATAAGATATTCTTTATCTTGCTGGTTTCCATTTTTTAAATCAGCAACTAATTGTTGGATTATACTAGGACTTAATTGTTGATATGCTTTTGCTTTTTGCTCTACTGTGCTTAACCTAAATAGTTCGCAAAAAGTAATTGTCTCACTTCCTTTTGTGGATTTTGCGACAAAAACACAATTATTAATTATATCAATGTGATTTGAATAATCATCATAATGAGCGTGTATTATTATAATATTTGTTCCATTTTTTGGATAATTTACTATAACACTCCTTAAAACAGGTTTAGCACTTTTTTTAGTATTACAAGCTGGACAGCTTAATGCTAAATTCCTAGTCTCGAATGTGAAATTTTCATATTCAGACTTTGGGATTATGTGTTCTATATCCACTTGCTTTATGTCAAAACCCAGTTGGTACTTACAATAACAACAAGAGTTATTCTGCTGAACTCTTAAATGAGCAATGATATTTACTTTAATTGAATGAAACACAGGTTTACTCCAATCCGTATGTGTATTGAAGTTATTAGCAATGATTGTCGATTCTCCTGCTGTAAGACTATATGGAACTAAAATTCTATTACTCATTAGAATTAGCTTCAAATATGGCTTTTATTACAGATTTCATTGGGTCTTCATCAAGTATTGATGGGTAGAATTCTTTTAACCTATTTTGGATTTTGATTAATTCACTGTTAGACCTTTTTTCGTTTGCCAATAGGAAAAGTGCTTTTGACACATTCTCATATAAGTCAAGATTTCTGGTTGAAGGCATCTCAAAAACATTGAGCAATATGTCTTCTGAAGACCAACCATAAGTAGACTTTGAAATCATTTCAGATTCTATATATCCTTTTTTGTTTTTTAAAGTAATTACACTAGAATTTTTAGGATTTAAATCAGTCGCTAAAAAAGGTGAATGTGATGCGATTATAATATGACAGCCATTTACATTTTGTAAAATTTTATTTATTAAATCTATATATCTTGATTGCCAAAGAGGATGAAGACTAATTTCAGGTTCATCTATTAAAATTAAACTATCATTTTTTAGTAACGGAATTAAGGAAAGTAGTGTTGAAAGTATGTTCGCCTCTCCTGAACTAGCTTCTCTAAAATTAAAAGGCATTCCTCCTTTTTTGAAAACTTGAATTTCAAAACTTCTGATTAAACCAATTTTTCTAAGAATATTTAAAATATCATAAGCATAAACATTATCACTATATATTGAGTTGTCATTATATATTCTAGTAATATTTTTTTCTGAAAAATTTATTGATAACTCATTTTCTTTCTCATTAAAGTCAATTCTATTATTTACAAAATTACAAATATCTTCAGCTCTGTCTATAACCACACCTACAAGTCTATTGCTTCTATATGAAAATCTATTTATATTATTGTTTTCAATATTTTCAATAAGTATTTTAGGCGTTAATTGACCTCTGTGGTTTTCTAAAAAAGAATTTGTGAATCTATAATTAAGCTTGATAATCGGTTCATAATTTAAGTAATCGAAGATATGACGATAGTTTCTTGAAACATCAAATTCTGAATAGCTTTCAAAAACTATTTCTAATGCTCTATTCATTAAAGCTTTATTAGAAAAACTATTAATTCTATTCCTCGTCCCTAAATAATTGTATTTAAAATC
>JABMPH010000404.1 GCA_013203805.1 Bacteroidota bacterium
CAATTATACTTGGATGAATTTTGCTATAAGCTCAACAGAAGGTTTTTTGGAAATAGGTTGTTCGATCGAGTGGTAATCGCGATCTCGTCAAATTAGGTGGTATGATTGTGTATATGCGAATTTGCTTCGTCGTCAAGCTATAAAACTATGCTGTTGACCTCGAATGATTAAACCAAAAGTAATGTGCAGTGGTTGCATTTTCTTAGCCAAATAATGCGAATTCTAAAACGTTTTATGCATGATTCGTTAATATATGTTATCATGGTTTAGATTTACTCATAATTAAATTATTTCAATAAATTTACTGAACCTATTTGCGACATTTAATAAACTGCTCGAAATGAAAGGTGTGCCTAATGGAGGATATTTACGACTCCTTTAGGAAGGCTCTGGGACGTTTAGAGATTGGTAAATTATGATGGATGAAGTTGTGTCTTCGCAGCCTTCTCTATGACACTCGAACCACACCACGGCATCGTTCTATCTTTACATAAACCACCGTTTATCTTCTAAGATTTGTAAATCAATTATAGTAAAACTTATGGGTAAAAATATCTTTGTATAGTGGTGAGATTTAAATGCTTATGCAAGCAATTACTTCTGTTCTAATAGATTTCTATAAGAACATTATTCGCGGAGGGTACTTTACTTGGAAAAGACTACCTCTTGCCATGGCATTTTTATGTCTATTTGTTCACAATTCTACGGCCCAAAGCTATTCTCTTCCTAAAGCGTTGTTTCTAACAACAGGGGATGGAGAAGGCAATGGAACTGTATCAGACGGAATTGTATTGGCACTCCAATCATTCAATAAATTAGGTGTACCTGTTCGTCTAGAAAACAGAGATATTCTATTAATACCTAACCAACTTGATTTATACTCGATATTAATAATTCCGACCAGAATTGGTTACCATGATCAACCGTACCCCTATTCCTTGACCTACATGTCTGTGTTGGAAATGTCCAACATTTCTAACTGGGTGAAAAAAGGGGGGACTTTAGTCACCGGTATAAATATCGGGAGAAACTCTCTTGAATCAATAGACCGCCTATCTAATAACGAATCTTTGAATTCAACTAATTACACTTTATCTACTTGTCTAGGTCTTGAATTAATTGAAAAAGAAATGTCAAATTATTGGTATTCAGATAATAATCTTGGCATATGGGATGAGGCACTAAAAAGAATAAATATTCCGAGGTGGAACATAGTCCCATCAAATACATCCAAATCTGTTAAGATTAATAGTTGGTGGAAAAATGGAGTTGATTCATTCCCTGCAATCACTACTAATAAACATGGGAATGGAAATGCAATATGTCTTCCCACTTTCGACTTTATACATCCTGTAGAAGATAACGGCTTGTCTACTCAAAAAGAGATCGATCTTTTTTATGAATTTGTTTACAATACGGCGATAGGTTCAAGAAAAAATGAAATTTATCTTCATCCATGGATAAATGCAATGTCCTCCGCATTTTGCTGGACATTCGACGACGGCGGGAGCTTATCAGAATACCAGAGAATTATTAGATTTATCGACCAAACAGAAAACAAGACTATATTCTTTGTTACACCTGAAATTGACAGCTCAATCATTCTGTTACTTCGAAATAATCCAAACATTAAACTCGAAGGTCATTCATATTCCCATTCTGACTTTAGGGAGCTTTCATTTTTTGAAACTAAAAACGAATTCCTCATGAATCGAGACTTTTGGGGAGAATCTTTCAGCGGGTTTCGATTCCCATATGTGTCCAATAGCTTTTGGGGAATGTACCTATTGGAGGAAATGAATTTTACATATGAAACAAGTATTGCAGCTAACCATTTTGACTTTATCAGAGGGTCAGTTGTCCCTTATAATATTCCCATATTTAATCAAGATTTTTATAAGTCGTTAGATTTATTAGAGATTTCCCAGATCTATAGAAGTGATTGGTATTTTTATCAAAAAATCCTTAATGAAGAAGAGTATCGTGTTATAGATCAGGAAGCGGATGCACACCTGTTTGAGCACTATTTGAAAACCTATTTAGATTCAATTGTTATCCCAAACAATGGGGCAATGGTATTCCTAGGCCACCCAATGTACAGTGGGATTAGTGAAACAACCATAAAGCCGCTTTATAAACTACAAGATTATATCAAATCCAAAAACGTTTGGGTAACGAGCCCCAACGAAATAGCGCAAAGATGGAATAAGCTTCGAAAACTTGATATTGCGATTCAAGACAAAGATGATGCTATGTGTATAGAACTGTGTTTACCCAATGATAAACTGGAAGGCTTGAGCTTTAGGTTAGAAAAAACACCGGTGAAAGTGAAATGTAATCAGAAGCATAAATTAAAAATCGTCGATGAAGCAACGTACCTGATCATAGACCTTGACGGTTCGGCAAAAGTCACTTTAACTTATTAGGTTATATGGTATTCAAACAGACCAGATATCTATTTCTTTTATCAATTTGCCTTTTGACGCTGCAAAGTTTCAAGCATAACAACCAGAAAGTTGGGCAAGCCGAGATTTGCGAGTGGTACAATAACAAAGCAGGGGCTGTCTCAATATCTTTTGATGATGCCGGTTATTCTCAATTCGAATACGCATATCCGATAATGCAGAAGTACGGTATCAAAGGAACGTTTAGCCTTGTAGGGGAGTGGACAAACGATGTCCCATCATATTCAAGTGAAACGGATATGTTCCAAATAAAAAAAATGTGTTGGGATAATATTGTCGAATTACACAAAAACGGGCATGAAATTGCAGCCCACGGTTACCGTCACATTAAATACGGAAGAGAAGATCATAAAGACAGTTTGATTCTTCAAATGCTACAGATAAAAAACCTCATAGAATCAAAAACAAATGCAGAAGTATATACGATGCATTACCCATACTCCTATACTTCAACCAAAATAATTAATGCCACAAAAGAGGCTGGATATTTATTTGGGAGAACTGCAGGGGATTCAAATAATTTAAGCACTCCTTCTAACTTCTTCTTACTGGCAAGCGTCCCAATTCTAAATAGTACTCAACCCAGCATGAAAGATATTGATACGTATGTCGAAAATGCAAAAGGACGCTGGTTGATCTTAATGTATCATCACTTTTTTACAGATCAGTCGAAGGAAATGACCATAATGCGCCACCATAAAGTAACCAATACATATTCTGTACTGCCTGAACTTTTTGATCAGCAAATGGAAATTTTGCATAAAAGCGATTGCTGGATTGCGCCAATTGCCCATGTTGGGAAGTACACCCACGAACGGAATAACACTGGAATAAGTACAAAATACTGTGGCAAAAGCATTACCGTTAGTACGCAAACAAGTTTGAATACAAAGGTGTATGACCACGCATTAAGTATAAAGATTGAAATTCCTTGGAGCAAAGTGAAAATTGAAGGAAGTTCAAGTGACGGGACATACGTAGTTCAGAATAATACCCTCATCTTTAATACCATGCCAGGAAGTACAGTAAAAATCAGAAAAGTGAAATGACTTTTGATGGAGTTTTTGTACTGCGGATAATTGAGAAACTGTTAATTATCTACTTTGTTTCTTACATGATAATAGACCTTAGTCTTTTTGTTTTTGCACTGTTTAATTTCAGAAAAAGAAGACCATCAAAGATCAAAAACCACCCTTACCAGAACTACCCGATATCTATCATTGTTCCTTCCTATAACGAGGAAGTCTCCATTATCGCCTGTACCGAAATGTTGCTAAATGTTGATTACCCCAATTTTGAATTGATATTGGTCAATGATGGTTCTTCTGACAATACAATGGAATTGCTTAAGCAGCATTATCGTCTTGAAGCCATCCCCGTTAGCGAAACACAACACCTTGTTACGCACAAAACAAGAAATGTTTACAGAGTTGTAGGAAAGAACTTGTTAATAATAGACAAAGAAAATGGAGGTAAGGCAGATTCTATTAATTCTGGAATTAATTGGAGTAGCGGGGATTTTATTTGCACCATTGATGCGGACTCAATCTTAGATAAAAACGCTTTAAAGGAAGTCGTAAACCCTTTTATTGAAAACGAAAGGACAATAGTATCCGGTGGGCAATTGGCAGTTGCTAACGAAGTAATAATAGAAAACAATGAAGTCGTTAGCCTAAAAACACCAAGAAATATTTGGGTGATTTGGCAGATTGGAGAGTATTTAAAATCATTTATGATATCAAGATTAGGCCTTAGTAAAATCAACGCCTTGTTGATTATGTCTGGTGCCTTTTCGCTTTTCAGAAAGCAAGATTTGATAGAAATCGGTGGTTTTTTAACCCCCATCAATACGCATCCCTACATAGTTGAAAACATTGGAATTGGAAAACAGACGGTTTGCGAAGACATGGAAATTGTTGTCCGCCTTTGGAAATATAAAAAAGACAATGGAATAAATGCCAAGGCAATATTTTTAGCTGAACCCGTTTGTTGGACCGAAGTTCCAGAAGAAGGGAAAAACCTTTTTAAACAAAGAGTAAGGTGGCATCAAGGGTTGTCGGAGACACTAAAAATACACTGGAACATGATTCTCGAACCAAAGTATGGCGTAACGGGAATGGTTGCATTACCGTATTACTTTTTCTTTCAGTTGCTATCTCCAATCATGAAAGGTTTAGCCATTGTGGTCGTTACTATTTCACTGCTCACGCGAACTATTAATTACCAAAGAATGCTACTATTGATTATAAGTGTGTTTTTGATAACGGCCATTATTATGAGTTCAATCACCGTAATCATCGAATACTGGAGTCAAAAGAAATACCCAGCAAATAAAAATGCGCTTAGATATAAGGGATTTGGGGGGTGGTCGTGGCTTATCTTTGCCAATATTTTTGGAGAATTGACATACGCGGTTTATAAATTCGTTGCGCAGTTAAAGGGCATCTATAATTTTCTCAGAAGAAAAAATGAATGGAATAAATTTGAGCGCAAAGGGATAAGAAAAGTCTAAATTAACGCTTTTGAAACTGACGAACATTACCTTATTAAGTCTGCTATTATTGGTTAGTCAAGTAGCTACTGCCCAACTAAATATCGAGAATTATCGAGCAATAGGATATGCCCATAAGATCAATGGGAATATTGATTCTTCAATCATTAACTACAAAATAATTTTGCAAATCGAACCCAATGATTACGATGCCACATTGGCTTTGGCTCGATTATTTGCGGCTCAAGAAAATCAGAAAGAATCGGAGTTTTATTACGCAAGAATTTTAGACAAGGATTCGGCGGATACGGAAGCGTGGAACGGCTTAGGAGATTTATATTTAATGAATGATAAGGTGCCCAATGCCATCATTCATTATAAAAAAGCGATTTATTATTTACCGGCTTATGTCCCGTATTATTTCAGTTTGGCAAAAGCGTACAGTTGGGATGGGAAACTGGATGATGCGATTGAAACGTATACTCAAATTTTAAAAATAGATTCTACATACTCTGAGGCATATGCTGGCATTGGCAAAATGTATTCTTGGAAAGAAAAACCTTATACGGCCAAAAAATACTATCTAAAAGCGATGGCATTGGACCCAGAAAGCGTTGAAATTGGCAAAGAATTTGAAGCGGTTTTAAATGCGTTGAAATATAGTGTTACGGCAAGATTTTGGAAAATGAACGAGGCAGAACAGAATTATAGAATTGATGCTTTTATCCAGAAATATAGCGTCCAAAAACGCCTAAGTAACCATTTTGACCTTTCCGCTAATGTCCTTCTCGACAACTCTGATAGAGATTTATTCAATACGATAGGAGATACTCAGCGGTTGTACTCAAATTACTGGGCGGTTTTGCGATTTATCCTCAAGAATCACAGTATTAGTGCCTTTGGGGGTTATTCGATGACAGATTCACGACTTTCAAGTTATGGGTTAAGCTACAAAGGCTTGTTTGATTTTGGTAAACTAAAAGTGACGAGTGTAACAACTGCTGAGTACCAATACTTCTTTTATTGGAATCAAGTTGGAGGGAAGTCTGTTGAAGAAAATATAACCCTTTCATACAAAAACCATTACCTACAAGGCGGACTCAAATATGGTTTGTTGGATAGTTTATTAATACAGGATTATTACAACGACAAATATGGAATTGATTTTAACAGCCAGATTTCATACAACATCTCATTAGGGACCCAAGTATTAAAAAAGCCGCAGGTGAAAATAGCTGCGAATTACTCTTTCATGAATTTTAAATATAAATCACCCCTATACTATTCCCCTTACGAGCGAAATTTGACTGGCATGTCAACTTCCCTATATCATAAATATAGAAAATGGTATGTGTATGTTGGAGCGAACTACAATATTGGTACAGAGGCAAATTATGAACAAAATGTACTGGAGAAATTCGAGAAGGAAAACCTCAGTGTCAATAATTGGGGAGGGTCAGCAGAGCTCGGTTACAATCTTAAGACCCTAACATTCGCTTTAAATTGGAGCAGATTCTACAATCCGTATTATGCCAATTATTTTGTGGCTTTGGCCATTAGCGGTTCGTTCTAATGAAGAGCAAAATTGTAGTCATATTTATTTTTCTAGCTTTACTGTCCTTAGCTGTAATAAAAATGATGCAGTATGAAAAGCAATTGCGAGACGAGAAAATCATTACGCTTTTTGTAGAAGATGAAACAAAACCCTTGCTTGATGTTTGGTCAGATGAAAGACTGTTTTTCGCCGCCGAAAGTGCCCAATACGATTTCTCGGCAGATGGCAATTATTTTAAAGAGTTGGTTATTTCAAAAAAAGATGGTGCGAATAATTCTTGGGAGCCTCTCTTCCTAAAAGGAGTAAATATAGGATTTGCAGTACCAGGGAAATTTCCATCCGAATTTTCGTTTTCATTTGATGAGTACCTGGAGTGGTTCGAATTAATAGGAAATATGAATTCGAATGTCATTAGAACCTATACCGTATTACCTCCAGATTTTTATAAAGCACTTTCGTATTATAATTTAAAGCACTCCAACAAGAGGTTATTTTTGGTTCAAGGCGTTTGGGCCACAATAGAAAAAGGTGGTAATTATTTGAGTGCTTCCTACGACAGGGAATTCAGTAAAGAAATAATTAACGTTATAGATGTATTACATGGTAATGCGGTATTGAAGGAAAAACGTGGGAAGGCTTCTGGCGTCTATTCTACCGATGTATCAAAATATGTGATCGCCATTTTGTTAGGTAGAGAATGGGAGCCTAACGCAGTATATAAAACAAACAAATTAAATAAGGAAGTACAAAGTTATGAGGGGAATTTTATTCACCTGAACCATGGAAATGCAATGGAGTCTTGGCTGGCAAGTAAAATGGATTTTGCAGTATTGTATGAAACTCAAACGTACCAATATCAACATCCCATTTCATTTGTAAATTGGTTGCCTCTCGATCCTATGTACCACAATACCGAGATCATTGAAAACAAGAAAGTTCGGGAATTTGACAACGATCTAGAAAATATTGATTTTGAAAAATTCCACTTCACAAACCTCTTTAAACCTGGCATTTATGCCGCTTATCACGCCTACCCATATTATCCCGATTACATCAATTTAAAGGAGGAGTATGCAACAGCCACAACCAAAGATGGGAAGCAAGATAACTACTTTGGGTATTTAAAAGATTTAAAAAGAAATTGTCGTGGGTTGCCTTTAATTATTGCAGAATATGGTTTGCCTTCAAGCAGGGGCAATAGCCATAGCAATCCCCTTGGATTTAACCAAGGAGGGCATTCGGAAGCTAAGCAAGCAGAACTGTCGTTAATATTGACAAAAGATATTTTCGAGTCAGATTGTGGCGGTGCGATTTTCTTTGAATGGGCCGATGAGTGGTTTAAGCATAATTGGCTAGTCATGGATTTTGAAGTGCCTTTTGAAAATCGAAAGTTATGGCACAACATGGAAAATCCAGAACAGAATTTTGGGATCTATGCTTACGAAAGTCGAACAAAGGAAATGGACGGAAGGACAAGTGACTGGAAAAACCCAAAAGTTAAAAAAGTTCATTTCGACGCGGATCCAGGATTCTTCTACATGACTGCCCACCTACCAGAACTTGATTTTGAGGAACACAACTTATACATTGCAATTGACACGTATGATGAAGAAAAGGGCGACCACAAACTTCCTTTCTCAGACGAGTATTTCGACAATGGATTTGAATTCCTATGTAAGTTTATTAATAAAAATGAAGCCGAAATTCTAGTGGATGAGCCGTATTCGGTATACACCGACATATACAATGGTCATATTCCAGTGTATTCTTCCAAATCGAATTCAAATGGATTGTATATCTCACAAAACATGCTCACCAATCGAGGTAGGGTTGACTTATTCGGTAAAACGACTGACTCCATAGTTCAGAATAGAGGGATATTGCGTCATGGTAACACCGTGCTACCCGAAAACTCAAATGCGGATTGGTTTTTTAATGATTCTACTAAAAACATTGAAATTAGGTTAGACTGGCATCTCTTGAATGTAAGTGACCCCTCAAATAAATACGTGCTAGATGATTTACCTGCCACAAGGGAAATTGAAGTTTCGAAGACATCCAATTTTAACCTCTATTATTTTATTACAGACAAGCAACATAATATTATCGCAAAATTCCCCGAGGGTAGCCCATATAGCTACACGTGGAATGCGTGGGAAACACCTCAATACAAGAAAAGGCTAAAACCGATTTACGACACCCTTTCTCAATATTATAGTGCGCTTTCGAAACGGCCTTTAATTGATAAGCCACATGAGGGTGGGGAGGATACATTTAGTTTTACGCCATTTATGGATGGGAAATCAGGTGCGATTTCAATCTCTTTTACCAATGCAGGATACTCACAGTATGATATAGCAACCGCTGTTTTAGATAAGTATAAGGTCAAAGCCACTTTTGGCGTAATTCCTCAATATCTTGATGATTCCCCTGGATTATATGACGCAGGAGAAGGAGTCAAAATCAAGCGGATGAGCACCAAAAACATTGATTATATCACAAATCATCAGCATGATATTGCGTTGCAATTAAATTCAAATACCAATATCTACGATCAAATGAATGACCAGAAGAAAAGACTGGTTTTGTACTTAAACCAAGATCTAATCCCCTCAGGTATTCCAGGGCATTATATGTTTGTTCGCCAGTATTCTAGTAAAGCGATATTAAAATCAACCTACCTCGACATACCTTATACTTTGGTGAATTCTAACCAAGCCGACATAATACATTTGAATACGGTATTCAAGGAAAATGAGGGCAACTGGATAATCGTCAATTACAATCAGTTATACGACAGTTCAAATACACCAACCAATATTAACCCACAGGTTCTTGAGAAGTATTATATAGAAATGTCGCATTTCGACCGACAACTTCGTTTGGCTAGAAATACGAATTATTGGCTCGCGACAGAATCAGAAATTTATAAGTACTTAACTGAAAGAAATGCTTCCCAAATTAACATAAGTCGGCACGAAAACTTGATATTCTTGCATGTAAATAACAAGCTGAATGCCCGTGTTTTTAACGTACCCTTAACCGTTAAATATTCAACGTCGGCAAAAATGATCCGAGTTCAAGGGACCGCCAGGGATGGGATTTACAACAACAGGACTGGGAGTATTTTGCTGAACGTTGTTCCTGGTTCCGAAGCCGTATTGGAGATAATAGAGTAGTATTTGTTAAATAAATGACGATATAAATTGAAAAAGGCATTCCACATAATCACCCTTTTTATAATTAGTCTTAATTTGAGTTGTTCTAAAACAGACCAAGAAAGACACAATTCAGAGGGCCAGAAACTCTACAAACAAGTACCCAAAGTATTGATTATTACCACCGGTATAAACAATGAGAGTACTGAATTACCGCAAGGAATTATTGTCGCAATACAATCGTTTAATAAAAGAGGAGCTATCGTACAATTAGAACCGAGAGATATCCTATTCGATTATGCTGCTTTGAGTCAATACAACATTGTAATTGCGTCCACTGCGGAGGCGTATCACGACGCAGATAGAAAATACTCCTTGACCTACCTCTCTGACGTAGAATTAGGTAATGTACGTAAATACATTGCGAACGGAGGAGTACTGATTTCAGGAGATAATTTTGGCAGAAATGAAACGGATGGAACCGACAGGGTTAGCTTGTTTAAAAAATTGACCGCAGAAAATTGGATATTTTCATCTTGTTTAGGCGGCAGCATGACGGAGAAAAACATGGCTAACTACTCCCTTTCAGGAAATTTGGAAGGGTATCTAGATATGGAGTATCATCCAAAAGACAGCGCTGATTTATGGAAATTAGTGATGGATTCAGTTATCTCAGAAAATGTAAAGCCATTGGCATTTTGGAGACATAATGGCGATTCCATTCCCGCTATAATGCAGCATAAATACGAACATGGGTTGTCATTTCACCTCGCTTTTTCGGAGCAACTTAATCCCATTGCAGATGGAGGCAGATGGAGCTTGAGCCAAATTGATAATTTCTATGGCTACGTCTTAGACCAATTTTACCGGCAAAATAATTTCAATGTGAGTTTGAACCCTTGGCCTAGTGGACATCAGTTCGCTTTTTGTGCAACATTTAATTCATCGGGAGAATTACCACAATATAAAAGAGTACTCAAGTATTTAAATGCGGCAAACATTGCACCCACCATCTTTGTGGATGGCAGGGTGAGTGACACCATTAGTAGGTACTTGAGGAAAAACAATATTAATTTAGAGTCGAACGGTTTCTCCTATATTGATTATTCTGAGTTGAAATATCCAGTATCACTCAATGACATTCTTCAGAATGAATACAAATGGGATAAGAAATTTAAAGGCTTCCGATTTCCGTTTACAAGACTTGGGTATTGGGGGTTGATGTCATTGGATTTGCATGACTACTCATTTGAATCTAGTATTAGTGCGAATAATATCGATTTTGTAAATGGCAGTGTCTTCCCTTATAATATTGTGATATCCAATGACAGGTTTTATAAAAGCACCAATCTCCTTGAAATTGCGCCTAGTTATCACGATGATTATTATTTTTTAAAAGCATTGAAAGAAGACAATAATGTCAACAGTAATGAATTAAACAAGATGGTTGTGCTTTACAACGACTACCTGCAGTCGTACTGGACATTGGGAGTTAAAGAGTATAATGGATTATTTGTTTATCTCGGACACCCCGGTATGGTCGGGTACAGTGATCAGACAATGATGCCCTTAAAAAATCTGATAGATTCTGTAAAGAATGAAAACACTTGGATTAGCACTATGGATGAGATTGCCAAATTCAGAAAGGAAATAGCTCAGTACAGCTATTATGTAAACAAAAAAGGAAGTACCAATACCATTACAGTTAGTGGTCCCGAAGGCTTGGTTTGTGAAAATACAAGCCTATTGTTTGTTGATAAACCAAAAAAAGTAAAGGCCAATCACGGTGAAAGTTCTGTTGTTGTATGCGGAGATAAATATGCCGTTGTATTCGATTCTTTCGACGGGCAAATAATTACAATACATTATTAACGTAATGGATTTGCAATTCACACGACCAAGAAAACACTAAAAAGGGAAAGCGGAATGCAAGTAATAAATACTCATATTCCGCTTGATAGTAGCCCTTAGGGGAGTCGAACTCCGCCGAAACTATCCTTAATCTGAAGCCTAGATTTGTGCGGCTGTGACTACGGTTTTTTCATTCCGATAAACAGCTTCCAACTTTCCTTTTCAACATGCTTCTTGTCCGTAGTCGCCGCGCACTAGCTTAACGTCAGACGGACAGTGGATATCGATGATGTTTATAGATCATCCTTGCAAATTAGTTGTTTTACATTTTGACCAAATTAATGCGACAGAACCTGATTTCAAATACTTACCAATATCTTTGATTAACAGAATGTTCAGGAAATTCCGAGATTATTTATCGTCAATAGTTACCAAGGTTAAAGACCAATACAACCTATTCGTCCCAGAAAAGCTAAAAAAACTACTCTCAAAACTCAGCACTGTATGGATGACGGTGTGGCGACCATCCTTTTTTAACCGTCAGCGA
>JABMPH010000405.1 GCA_013203805.1 Bacteroidota bacterium
CCAGTTGTTGTGTTTGCCTGAACCATTTATGCCTGCATACGGTTTTTCGTGAAGTAGTACATTAAAATTGTGTCGGCGCGCAACAACGTCTAACAAATGCATTAGCAATTGATTATGGTCAACAGCAATATTCGCTTCCTCGTAAACTGGTGCACATTCAAATTGGCTTGGGGCTACCTCATTATGGCGTGTTTTAAGTGGGATTCCCAGTTTATGCGACTCAATTTCAAGTTCCTGCATAAAAGTAAGTACTCGGTTATGAATGGTTCCAAAATAATGATCAGACAGTTGTTGATCTTTTGCAGATGAATGACCAAAAACAGTTTTGCCTGTTAATACCAAATCGGGACGGGCAGCAAAAAGGGCAGAATCAACAAGAAAATATTCCTGTTCCCAACCAAGGTTTGGATATACCTTATTTATATTCTTATCAAAATATTTACATACCTCAACAGCAGCGCTATCAAGGGCTCTCATTGATTTTAGCAATGGAGTTTTGTAATCCAATGAGTCGCCGGTATAGGAAACGAAAATGGTTGGTATGCAAAGAGTATTTTCTATAATAAACGCAGGAGAGGTTGGATCCCATGCTGTATAACCACGGGCTTCAAATGTACTACGAATACCTCCACTATGGAAACTGGATGCATCAGGCTCTTGTTGTATAAGAGAGTTGCCTTGGAATTCCTCAAGGGCTTTTCCTTTTTCTATGGGGCTTATAAATGCGTCATGTTTTTCGGCGGTTGACCCTGTAAGAGGATGAAACCAGTGTGTATAGTGTGTAACGCCTTTATTTAGTGCCCATGCCTTCATGGCAGACGCAACCTGATCTGTAATTTTTCTATCAATACGAACAGCGTTGTCCATGGCTTGAACTACGCCATTAAATGCTTCTTCAGTAAGATATTCCTTCATTACTGATCTGTTAAAGGTCATCGATCCAAAATAATCAGATGCTTTTCCTGATGGGTAAGTAACAATTTTTACTGGTCTTTCAAGTGTTTTCTTAAGTGCTACAAATCTAAAGTTCGCCATGTGTATCTATTATGTAGTTAATAATTTATTAGTTTTTATTGTAAGTGATAACCCAATAAATGTGAGTAATCCATTAATTATCAGCAATTCAAATCCAATTTGATAACCATTAAAAAGCTCCGGTGAATAATGGCTAATTAAATATGACAAAATAGGTGCAATAATAGCAATTACTGGAACAAGCTTGTCGTTTGCTTTAAACTTTGTAAATAATCCAAATGAATATAATCCTAATAATGGTCCATAAGTATATCCTGCAAAAGTGAATAATTGCGAAATAACAGCTTGGTTATTAATCAATTTGAATGAAATGATGACAAAAATAATTATTATCGACATTACTATATGAACTAGGTATCGTTTATTTTTCAAAAGTTTTGCATCCTTTGCAAATTTCTTATCTAATTCCAATATATCTATTGAAAAAGAAGTTGTTAGCGACGTTAGTGCACTATCGGCACTTGAGTAGGCGGCTGAAACAAGCCCAATTATAAAAATAATTCCGGCTGTTGTACCAAGGTAATTGAAAGCGATATTTGGAAAAACGTGATCAGTTGTTAGAGATGGAGGGATATTAAAATGTCCTTGGTATAAGAATAGTATTGCTCCTAAGAATAAAAAAATCAGGTTTACCGGAATAAGTATTAAACTTAGCGTTGTCATATTTTTTTGTGCATCCTTAATATTTCGGCAGCTTAGGTTTTTTTGCATCATATCCTGATCGAGCCCTGTCATTACGATTGTAATAAAAATACCACTGAGGAATAGTTTGATGAAATTTTGTTTCGAATTAATATCGGTAATAATAATATCAGATAGGCTATTATGCCATACTTCCGAAACCATATCAATAATCCCCACATCCATATGTTGAGTAATGATATAAATTGTGCTTACTACGGCAGCTAGCATAAATGTTGTTTGCAATGTATCTGTCCAAATTATAGTTTTTATTCCCCCCTTTAGGGTATACAATTGTATTAGTACCATAAAAATTACTACTGTAACCCAAAAAGGAATGTTGAAGTATTCAAATACAAATATTTGAAGAACTGAGATCACTAAGAACATCCTAAATGAGGCACCAATAATACGTGAAATAAGAAAAAATACTGCCCCAGTTTTGTAAGCTGATCTGCCGAATCTTATGCCGAGATAGGTGTATATCGAGGTGAGTTTAAGCTTGTAATACATTGGTAACAACACGGTTGATATAACCGCATATCCCACAACATATCCCAATACGATTACAAAGTATGAAAACCCGGTATCACCTACCCATCCAGGAATTGAGATGAATGTAACTCCTGACAAAGAGGCACCTATCATACCATATGAAACAACAAACCATGGAGAACTATGATTACCAATAAAGAAACTCTGATTGTCAGCTTTTCGTGATGTGAACCATGAGATAGAAAATATAACTAATGTGTATATTATGAAGCTTCCAAATATTAATTCAGGACTCATACTAGTTATATGTTTTCAATTAGTGTTTTAAAGTCTAATAGACATTCTACTTTAATATCTGCCGATGTACTATCTTTTTCAAGTGAAGGAATATTTGAAACGAAAACGGTTTTCATCCCTGCATTTTTTCCAAATTCAATATCGCTTAGGGAATCGCCGATCATGATACTCTTATTAAGATCTATTTCGGGGAAATTTTCAAGCGCTATTTGTGCCATTTTTATGGATGGTTTTCTGCAATTATCAACGCTATGTGCCAAATCAGTACAATAATAAATCGAATCAACTCTACCTCCAAATGTTGAAATTTCAGATATCATATAGTCGTGTACAACGTTGAGTTCTATTTCTGTCATTATTCCTTTTCCAACTCCTTGTTGATTAGTAATTACAATAATTCGATTAAATATCTTTGAAAAGAAATTGATGCTTTCAAGAACTCCTGGAAGGAATTCAAAATAATCGGGTGAAGTAACGTAACCGCCAAATATTCGCTTGTTAATTACACCATCGCGGTCTAAAAACAATGTCCATGAATTGTCGATATATTTAAGGAAATCAACTGCCATTTGGTTTATTCACTTAGGGGAAATAAACTAGTTTCAATTTCTTCACAGATAACATGTCCAATAAGTATATGAGTTTCTTGAATTCTAGCCGTATTTACTGAAGGAACTTTGATGCATATATCTACAATGTTATCCACTTTGCCGATTTTTGATCCAGTTAATGCTACCGTTATCATACCTTGTTTTTTGGCTTCAACAAAGGCATTAACTACATTTCCTGAATTACCAGATGTAGTAATTCCAATCAGTACATCATTTTTCTTTCCGGCTGCTTTAATCATGCGGCTATAGATATCATCATATGAATAATCATTGGCAACTGCCGTAACATATGATGAATTAACATGTAGAGCTTCCGCATAAAGAGGGTCTCTGTCATAATTAAACCTACCTGATAATTCCGCAGCAATATGTTGGGCATCAGATGCACTACCGCCATTTCCGCATAGCAATACTTTACCATCATTTTTGAATGCAGAAATGCAATGATCTGCTACATCTTGAATTAATTCAAGATTATTTTCATCTGCTAGAAATCGCTCTTTAGTTGCAATTGATTCTTTTATTGAATTTAAGATGCTCATATCCGGAGTTAAAGTTGATCAACTTTCGAAGTGCAAATTTATTGTTTTTTACCTCATATTATGACATTGGATTGTTTTAAAAAAAAATATGATAAGGCGGAGACCGGGTTATTTTGAATTTTAAATGAATAATGCAAAGGATTGCATTGGTAGTTAGAGGATAAGGTGGGGTAAATAATTGCAATTGTTAAATTTCATTAATATCAGAAATCATATTTTCCCGATACTCTTTAAGAATGTTTGCTCTTGATATTATTCCTACATATTTAGTTCCATCCAAAACTACCATATTGTAATTACCGGTTTTTTTGAATTTATTCAGAATATCACGTGCATCAGTGTCAATACTTACTTTTTCATCCGAAAGAGGGCTGTATAAAAAATTTGAAATCGGATCATTGTACTTTGACTGATTAAACATATCATTTCTTACTTCGTCTAACAGGATGATTCCAATGAAGTTCTCATCATCATCAGTAACAATAAATATATTTCTTTTCGATTTTTTAATTAGCTTTATAAGGTCTCCAAGATTACTATGAATGTTTATTGTAAGAAGATCTTTTTCAAGTAATGAAAGTATATCTAACTGTTTTACAATTGTCATGTCCTTGTATTGAAACAAATCGCCTTGTTCGGCAAGCTTTTGAGTAAATATGGAGTGTTTGTTAAACCTCTTCGCAATTAAATATGCAATTGAAGTGGAAAGCATGAGAGGAACTATTAACTCATATCCATTACTCATTTCAGCTACCAGGAAGATAGCTGTTAAAGGTGCCATAAGCACTGCGCCAAGTACTGACGCCATGCCCACAAGGGTGAAATTGCTTTCATGTAAACCGATGCTGGAACTAAGTCCATTTATTGATCTGGAAAGGACAAATCCTGTAAATCCTCCCATTACAGCTGCAGGGGCAAAAATTCCACCAACTCCTCCTGCTTCTGTGGTTAGGGTTGTTGCTACAACTTTAAATATAATTAGTAATACTACAAAAATTACTAAAGTTAGCATAGCATTTGATCCATCAACGAAAGTGTAGTCTAATAGTTCGTTTGCTCTACCGCTTACAATTAATCTAATAGAATCGTAACCTTCAGAATATAGTGGAGGTAAAAAATAGAGAAGCACTCCAAGTAGACTTCCACCAATAAGTGCTTTAGCCCAAATGGATTTTATTTTAGTAAAGAGTTGAATGATTTTAAAATGCATGTAGTGGAAGTAAACAGCAACAAATCCTCCTACTATCCCTAAAATTATAAAATACGGGATATCTTGAATTATAAATTCCTCACTCACTTTAAAATGCACTAAGTATTGTTCTGAAGTAAGAAGTTTAGTTGTAACAGCACCCGTAACTGATGCCATTAATAATGGAATGAGTGAGGCCGCCGATAGATCGAGAAGTAGCACCTCGAACGCAAATATTACTGCTGCAATTGGTGTTGTAAAAATAGATGCCATGGCTCCGGCAGCACCACAGCCAATTAATAATGTTTTATGTTTATAGCTAAGTCGGAGTAACTGTCCGATGGCTGACCCAATTGTTGCCCCGGTGGAAATAATTGGTGACTCAAGACCAACTGACCCGCCAAATCCTGCTGTTAAAGATCCTCCTATAAGTGATGAGAATATTTTGTGATTTCTCATGCTACCATCTAACTTTGATATAACATATAGTATCCGTGGCACTCCATGTCCAACATTATCTTTTACGATATATTTAAGGAAAATAATTGTAAGAAGGATACCAATTATTGGGAATCCAATTAGTGGTAGTATTGTATCAGAGTCAGAATAGAAGCTAAATAATTTGTCTCCTATTGTAATAACAGTAACTTTAAGAATTGCAGCAGCTATACCAGCTAAAAAACCAATTATAATACTTAGTATCAACACAAACGACCTATCTGATAAATGTTTGGCTCGCCAGCTTAAAAAATTATTGTAGGCAATGTGTTTATTCATATAGTTTTGTTGAATAGCACAAATCTAAGAAGAAAAATTATTAGAAGGGAAAAAAGTTAAGTTTAATAATGTTTGGTAGGTTGATTGATATAGTGGATAAATACAATTGTGGAAGATAATTTTCCTAAACATTTAATCAACAATAATCAATCAACAATAATCAATGGATATACTATCTCAGTATCTCTTTAGCATAATTATTCCAACTCATATCTTTAGATGTAGCAGCAACATTTTTTCTGTCAATTGGTTTTTCAATGGCTTTGTTCATAGCATTGGTCATTGAGGCTATATCACCGTCTTTGGCCATATAACCATTAAAGCCGTCGACCACAGTTTCAGGAAAGTGCCCAACATTTGTAGCTAGCATAGGCATATTGAAGTTATACCCAATAGATTCTACTCCTGAGGGAGTAGCCGTTAAATAATACAACATAATATTATCGCTTACCTGAAAGTATTTGGGTACATCTTCGTTTGGAACAAACTCATTGTTAAGGTGAACCAACTCTTTGATGTTAAGTTCTTCAATTAGGGCTAACGGATTATAATCTTGCTCGTTATCCTGATTTTTTAGGAATAGTTTCTTTGCCACGCCAAATGTTGCATTCTTTATTCTGGTCGATAGTTTTGAAGAGTCAAGAGTATTCCAGAATGATTCGCCACATATTATTAACGATACATCGTTGCGTTGCTTTGCAAGAGCCGCAAAAGCCTCGATAACATTGTGCAGACCTTTGTATTTACGGATAAACCCAAAAAATAGGAATACGTTTTCCTTTAAGCCCATTTCTTTCTTTACCTCGGCAATATCAATGTCAGGATTTGGTTTAAACATATCGTAAACAGGGTGATAGAGTTTAAGAACTTTCAATCCGTTACCTGTGATTTCATTATCTCTTTCAATTACTTCAAACTTCTTCTGTGGGAAGAGTTGCTTTAACTCATCGGCTGTTTTAAAAGCATGAACAATATATGAATCAGCATGTTTAATTCCAATTTTTGTGAGTCGGTTATCAAGGGCACTTCCCTCTTTTTGGATCACAAAATGAAGGTCAAAGAATATTTCAATATTTTTACTTTTCTTGAGTTTTTTGGCAATATAACCCATTGGCAATCCTTGGATTGCGATTGCCCATTGAAATATTACTTTTTCAGGATTTAATCCGGCAATAAGTTTTGCCGTTGCATTCCAACTAGCTGGATTATTATAGTTTGTTAGGTAATGAATTTTAATGTTGGTTCCTTCAAGCTGGTCAACTTTGCTCTTCCGATCAATAAAATCTCTTGGAATTATTGCAGGGTATTGCTGGGTCCATGAAACTATGTGAACTTCAGTATCTTCTATTTGGTCAAAAGCTTTTGCAAGAGAAGTGTTATAATTTGCAATTCCGCCTTTGAACATCGGCCCGGGACCAAAACAAACGATAGTTCTTTTATTTTTCATCTTGTTTTTTTTAACCACTAAGGAACACAAAGGATTTCACTAAGTTGCACAAAGTTAGGTGTTTATTGCTTATATGCATCTCATTATTGAGTATACCCTTGAGAATCCTCTTTCGAAAAAATCTGTTTTCAGAATTAATTTTACCTTTTCAACTTCGCAGCTTCATAAACTCTGCGCATACCTTCTTCGAGGGATATTTTAGCTTTCCAACCGAATTTTTTTTCCACAAGCGACATGTTGCAATACCTTGAATGAACGCCAACAGGTTTGTCGAGTAGTGGTTTAATGGTAGGTTTATAACCAGCAAATGATGTGAATACTTCTATTAAATCAAGAAATGAAGTTAATTTACCCGATCCAATATTGTATGCTGATCCATCACTCACATTATCCATTAAAATCTGAATGAAATCAATAATATCATCAATATGAACAAAATCACGACCTTGCTTACCTGATCCCCAAACTTCAAATGGGTTTTCTTTATTGGCTGCTCTTAGTGCAATTGCAGGCACTGGGTAATCAGTTTCCTGATCTTCTCCATAACCAGAAAATGGACGGATACATACAATTGAAATACCATAGTGTTTAGCCGCTATTTGAGCAAGAAATTCTCCTGTTAATTTTGTCCAACCGTATGTCATATCAGGTGTGCCAAGATTCTTTTTGAAATCAATGTCACCTTCGCTGAGAGCAATTGCCCCATCGGTAGTTTGCAGGCTTGTTGGGTATGCAGCACTTGAACTTGGGTATAGAACTCTTTCGGGTTTGTGACGTGTTATCCAGTAGAAAAATTCTGAATCGATACTCAAATCAAGAGCAACCATAAGTGGATCACCATCAATTTTTAATCTACCTCCTACAATAGCAGCAAAATGGAATACATCGCTAAACTTTTCAAATTCTATTCCGTATGTTTCCTGTATATATTGCGGCTTTTGGCGCATAAAGAAAAGCAAATCTCTAAAATCACCCTTCCAAAAGAAAAGTCTTTTTTCTTCACCGATTATTTCTAAATCTCCTGACATAACAGAAGTATATTCTCCTGGTAACCATTGTTTAGGATGCCTTCCTATACTTAGATCGTCAACCATAAATACACTATCTGTAGTTGTGTTTAATAATCTTTTAACAACATTGCGTCCTACGAAACCACAACCGCCTGAAACCAAATGTATTTTCATTCCTAATTTTTTATTATGTTTATTTTTATTCAGACAACTTTTGTTTAATTATGCTGCCTCTTTATTTTAATAATGCTTAAATGATTGAATGCTTAAATGATTGAATGGTTGAATTGTTCGATTGTTGCATTTACTCATTGCATCATTATATCATTATATCATTCTTTCATTGTCTCATTTAAGCATTTACTCAATGATTCATTTAATCATTGATATTCAAACTCTCTTTTATTTGATAATTTGTTTTTTCTCTTGCCAATCTTGAAATCATTTCAGCTAAGAATCCCGTAAGGAACAATTGTACCCCAAGTATCATTGATAGTAACCCAAAATAAAATAAGGGACGTTCAGTCATTTTATATCCGTCCATAAAAAACTTAGCATAAGCTAAATACGAAGCAATTATTAACCCAACAAGAAATAGAATACTTCCCAAAGTGCCAAAAAAGTGCATTGGGCGCTGAGAAAAACGAGAAACAAAGTTAATTGATATTAAATCGAGGTAACCTTTGATAAACCTATCCAAACCAAATTTTGTAACCCCATATTTGCGCTTTTGGTGGACTACAATTTTCTCATCAATTTTTGTAAACCCGGCAGCTTTTGCAATAATTGGGATATAGCGGTGCATTTCGCCGTATACTTCAATATTTTTTACAACATTAAGTTTATAGGCTTTTAGCCCACAATTCATATCATGTAGTTTTGACCTGAATAGTTTCCTTGATGTCCAGTTAAATATTTTTGATGGTATATTTTTGGCTAGGGTTGAATCGTATCTTTTTTTCTTCCATCCAGATACAATATCTAGGTTTTCTTCGGTAATCATATTATATAATCCCGGTATCTCATCAGGACTATCTTGCAAATCAGAATCCATGGTAACAACAACATCACCTGTTGCAACCTTAAATCCTTCGTTAAGTGCTGCCGATTTACCGTAATTTCTACGGAAACTTAACCCTTTAACATTAAGGTTTAATTTCGATAAGTTTTTGACTATCTGCCATGAATTGTCAGATGAACCATCATCAATATAAATTATCTCAAATGAAAAATGATTGGACTTCATTACTCGAAAAATCCAATCATTTAACTCAGTAAGTGACTCTTCCTCATTATAAAAAGGAATAACTACCGATATGTCCATTTTAAACTATTTTTGCTAAGCAATTTCCTTATTTTCTCGCTTGGCAAAGATAGCAATAATTAATGAAAGTATTGTAGAAACAATGAGGTTTCCAACAAATCCCCATACCCCCATCATAATTGGTGAAGTAAACATTTCAGTCATAGATAATGCTTGATCAATTTGTTCATCTGACATGTTTGGATTTGACTCAAGCATACCTTCTTCAGCTTTAATTAATATTTCCTGCACCAAACCAGTGTCGATATATTGAACATAGATATAAGTAAATATACCAAGTAGAAATGATGCAAACAATCCTGTATAAAAACCAGCTCCAAAAGCACCTTTATAGTCAATAAATCCGCCACTGTGCTTATCGCGGAAGGTTATAATTGCCCAATATAATCCAATTGCCAGTATTACATAAGATATGTATTTGATAGGAGATTCCATATCAACATCAAGAAGGAATGTTATTAAACTAAAAACTATCAGGGCTATGCCTAAATAAATACCCGACATAACTGAAGGGCCAAATGCAGATTTTTTTTCTTCCATGATAATAAGTTTTAAATTTTAGACTAATTAAATATTATATGTAAATTAAATTCATTATTAAGTGTATCAAATAGTAATGACTTATCTATTTTATAGATATATCCCTATCAATTCTTCTTAAAAATACTGCCGCTATTAATGCAAATATAATAACAAATGTTAAGTAATAGAAAAAATAAAAAGCTGATGAAATAAACGGATCATACGAGAACTCAATAAACGATAATCTGTTTTCAATCAGTTCTTCCTTGTATAAGCTGTAGTAATCCAGCATTGTTTTTTCAGTATTATTGCGAATTGCTTCAATATCAATATTTACTACGTGTTTTAAATAAACATATCTAATTGTCGAAATCACCAATGATGAAATTGTGCCTATATAAACTGTATTTATAAAAGCACGCCAGTAATTCATAAAACCATTCAATAATCTTTTTCTTAAAAAAAGGGTTGTCCAATAGATACCAATAAAAAATAGCGTGAAAATTGTAATATTTATTATTTTATAATCCTCAAAGCCAACGAAGTGAAAAAATGAATCTAATAATCCTGTGGTTAATCCAATGGCGATGCCAAACAGTGTTATTAATACAATTGATTTTACCATAATTAGTTTCTAACTATTAAATTTACTGTAAAACTAAATATTTTTTTTAATTTTTTGATTTATGTCGATACAATACTTATTTTTGCCGCGGGGTAAGTCTCATACGACCA
>JABMPH010000406.1 GCA_013203805.1 Bacteroidota bacterium
AGGCATACTTGCAACAAATTTTGTAGATCCAAATTATGATCCACCTACATTACTTAATGACCAATACAGTTTAAATTGGTCACCAGATATTGGTTTAATGCAAGACGTGCAAAATCAGCTTTATGCATATTCACCAAGTTCATTTAAAGCAAGAGGTAACCAAAGTTATACGAATGATTATAGCAATAAAGAAGAGCAGATGGCTGCGTATGTAATGGCAGAATTAAATATAGGAAAGCTTCAATTGGTCCCTGGTGTTCGTATGGAAAAAGTAAATACCGAATATAACGCTTTTGCGATATTAACAAACCCTGTGAATCCAAATGGAATTACAGGAGTTCCGGATTCTGTTTCTGTAAAACGGAACAACCATTTATTTTTCCCATCTATCAATGCAAAATATCAATTTGGGAAGTCTATAGCTTTAAGGGGGGCTGTTTACAAAAGTGTTATCCGCCCTGGTTTTATTAAGTTATCGCCTAAAACGGTGATAAATCCAAATAATACGAGTTTTTCATCTGGCAACCCATTTCTAGAACCAGCTACTGCTTGGAATTATGACATTTTATTTGAGGTTTACAATAGCAAATTCGGCTTGTTAACAATCAATCCTTTTTATAAGCAAATAGATAATTCGATAGTGAATCTTGGCCGCTATTTCCCGCTTCGAAATGATAGAATTGTTGCGGCACCTGAAGGATTTGTAGAATTACTGCCAGGAACTGATTTTTATCCTGTAGAAGATTTGCAGGATGTTAGTCAAACAAATATTCCTATTAACAATCCTGAAAAGGAAGAGTATTATGGTGTAGAGTTTTCTTATCAAACGAACTTTCACCGTTTATCTAACAAAGTATTAAAAGGAATTGTATTAGATGTGAACCTAACTTTAAGTCGTTCTGAAAGGCTATCTCCTTCTTTTCAAGATGTGGTGATCGGTATTGATAGTACAGGTTTTATACCAAAAGATATTATTGGTTATGAGTATAGTACAAGAGCAGGAGGTGCTAATCAACCAGGCTTTGTGATAAATGCGATACTCGGATGGGATTACAAAGGGTTTAGTTCTAGAATATCTTACCGTTTTCAAGATAAAATATTCAGTGGCTTAGATGCAGAATTATCTTTTGCAGACGATTACACAGATATATTTCAGACCCTAGATGTTAGCTTCAAGCAACGAATTTTCAAAGGTTTAGATATATACCTGAATGCAACAAATTTAACAGGTCATATTGATAAGAGATACAGATTGTATCCAGCAGGTGAGCGCTTTCCAATAAATGAGCAAAATTACGGAAGTAGAGTACAGCTGGGAGCAAGGTATCGATTCTAATTTAGTATTTTATAAATAGCAGTATGAGGAGGACTGCTAACTGTTATTCTTTCCTTTTCTATTTATTAATTTAAAATTTTATACTATGAAAATGAAAACTTTACTTAAGAGTGTCGCTTGTATAGCAGCGATGTCAGCCACAATGGTTTACGCACAAGTGCCAGCAGATCAGGACACGATTACAATTGCTAGTGGAGCTGATAATGCAGGTCTGTTAGAAACTACCATTAACGCAGACAAGGATGTAGATAATAACCGTATTAATCCTGAAAGGGTTTATAAATTGGAAGCAGGTTTCCATTTTGTTCTGACAGCTATTAACGTGAATAATGAAACGGGTACTATTAGAATAGTAGGAGAAACAGGTGGTAAAAAACCTGTTATTATTCCTTTGACAACGAATAGCATTGGCCCTGGACAAAATAAAGTTAGAGGTAGTTTAGAATTGAAAAACCTTCATATTCAAGGTCGAGATGACGAAGGAGGGCCCTGGACAAATTATTTATTTCAACTTTTCGGTGAGGATCAAAGTTTAGTTGTAGAAGACTGTTTTATTGAGTTTGCGGAAAGAGGCTTCCAATTGAAAAAAGTAACTAAAGGCCTTACAATGGAGTTCAGAAATAATTATTTTAGAGATTTCTTTGTAATGGGTCAACAATGGTCTGGAAATGTATTTGATGCGAAAGAGGTTCCTGTTGAAAGTTTGATATTTGAAAATAATACGGTATCGAACGCAGGAGTTGCGTTGCTTATGCAAAATCAGATGGTAAAATATGCCCTTATTAACCACAACACATTTATCAATACATCTACCTATCTTAATTTAAATCCTAATTGGTACGAGGCGTATATTACCAATAACTTATTTTACAATACCAATACAATGGGCGTTGATTCTGAAAATATTTTGAATAGTCCAGATGCATTGGAATTTCCAATAATTGCAATTGACACGATCGATATTAAGGTAGGAAAAGCTGGAATTCCATTATATGCAATGAATGGCGACCAGTCGGCTGTAATTGCACCTTATAATGATGTAAGTAATTATAAAGTATACTTAGCTGACAATATTTATCACAACGAAGCAACCTTAGATCCGTATAATAATGGAGATTATAGTGCTGCATTTAATGATGCTCCTGAATCTTATCTAAATTGGTTTTCACCTGGTCCACATAGGGTTGAAGTTCCGGCAAAATTCACGGCACCTAGAGAAGATGCATTGTTTTCTGGAAATGCGGGATTCAAGAAAGAAAATAATATTTTGGACCAAGACCCAGGTTTAGGTATGCAAGCAATTTCTGTAGCTGCAGCTGAGCAACTTGCTATATGGCAACGTTTAAGGTATGAGGTTCCAACTGAAACAAGAGTTCCAGACATGACGAGCTATTACTTTGGCGATTTTGATCCAAAAACAATACCAGGTATTGAAACTGAAGATGCAGATGGTATCACCAAAATTGCAGATTTAATAGAAGACTTTTCAATCGCTTCTACTTTTAAATCTAACATTGATGGTTTTAGCATAGGAGCATTGCACTGGACAGCGGAGATAGATAGTTATGATCCAGAGGAAGGTCTAAGTAAAATAAAGCAGGGATATGATGGTACCCTATCTGTAAATGATCTGGCAGGACCAAACAGTATTTTTAAACTTAAAAATTACCCGAATCCATTTGACAAGGAGACGGTCGTTCAGTTTAATATACCAACCAGATCACATGTAAGAATCTCCGTATACAACATGGTGGGTGTACACGTTGCCACACTGGTTGATGATGTTCAGGCTGCTGGAACACACAGCGTTAAATGGAATGCCACTGATTTAGAATCAGGAATATATTTCTGCAGGGTGGAAGCTGGAAGCTCAAGTCAAACCTCGAAAATGTTGATCGTACATTAAGTGCTGTATTTCAGAAGGTTACCGGGACGTCCTTTTTTCGGTAACCTTCTGATTTCAACATAATGAATTACCCCGAGGCAGAGCCATCGAGGTATCAAATGGAATTCTTAGCTTCCGACCCAGAGGGTTGGGGAATTAAACCACTTCCTTCTCGTCCGCCGAAGCGAACGCGAAGGTGGATTAATTAGAAAGCCGAATAAATAAAATTAAGCTCAGTATAAGGAAGGTAATGCCACTTTTTCTGGCATACATTGTCATTGGGTTCGTTGATATTGTCGGTGTTTTCATAGCATATATCAAGATTGATTTTGGGCTCGAAAACAATCTCGCACAGCTAGTTCCAGCGATTACAAACATTATACAAAGTTCATTATAATATTTTTTTAGGTTCTAAATAATCAGATTTTTTTACCATTTAAATGAAAATTATGTCTCAATCTACAAAAAACAATTCTGCGTTAGCACCAGTTCTAATGGTGTACGTTATAATGGGATTTCTAGATATTGTTGGGGTTTCAACTGGTTACATAAAAAATGATTTTGGCTTAGAAGATAAAATAGCTCAATTTCTACCTTCCATGGCCTTAATTTGGTTTTTTCTGTTCTCTGTATCTGCAGGGTTGATGATCGAACGTTACGGTAAGAAAAAAATATTGAACATTGGAA
>JABMPH010000407.1 GCA_013203805.1 Bacteroidota bacterium
AAAGTGTGTACTTTTGTTCATATCTCAATTTTGTGGTGAAAATCAAGATATAAATAAAGCAGGAAATCAAAAATGGAAATCCTGCTTTTAAAAATGTTTATCGGACACTAATGATAAAATATATTACAGTTAACAATGGCAATAATAATTTCATTCTTCGATATCTGTCAAATTCATTTTTTGTAGCTAACATTCTCATTTGGTCTGAGTTATAACTTATATCTTTAGCTATCTCTAATTTAATTTCTCCACCAAAAATCTTTTCTAGTAATTCTTCATATGTTTCACATTTATAATCAATTAACAAATCTATATAATTATCAACAAATGCCCTAATTAAAAACCTACTCTTTTATTTATATAACACTAAACTATATTTCGTCACTAAACTATATTTGCTGACAAAATATAGTTTTGTATCTTTGTAACAAATAAATAAGATATCAATACCGATAAACTACATATAGAGGCTTTTAAAAATTACTTTGGGAATGTCAAATCTATGTCTATAAACGACATTGTAGACTTTTACAGGAAATATGATAGCTGTATAAAAAAGTCAACTGTCAGCTGGCGTATTATTGCGCTGGTCAATAATGGTATAATTCAAAGAGTGGGAAGAGGTAAATATGAGCTCGGCAAACAAAAAGAATTTACCCCGCTCATATCAAAAGAAATAGAACACCTATACTCAAAACTAAAAGAAGAATATCCTTTTTTAGATATTTCAATTTGGTCTACAAAGTGGATAACTCAATGGATGCTACACATTCCTAGTAGTTATAAAACAATCATAGAAGTTGAAAAAGGTTCTGAAGAAAACGTCTTTTATTTTCTATCAGATATTCAAGACAACGTTTTTCTAAATCCATCAAAAGACATATTAAATAAATATGCTAATACTTCTGAGCCAATAATTATAGTCAAGAACTTGGTAACGGGCTCTCCGCTTCAAATGATAGAAAAAGTGCAAATTCCAAGTATAGAAAAAATATTGGTTGACCTTATATTAGATGATGAGTTGTATTCTGCTTATCAGGGTCGTGATTTGGTTAGTATCATTGAAAATGCATATGAGTATAACACCATAAATAAAGATAAATTATTAAGATATGCCAAAAGAAGAACTAAAGGCATGCGGTTGGAGCAATTTATAACTAAAATAAGAAAGAATGATATCAGCTGAAAGTTTACACCCAGATTGGATAAATTCAAAGAGAGAGGAATTTCATGCGGACCCAATAATCATAGAAAAAGTAGTTCGTGCATTACTTTTATTAGAAACTCTGAAAGTTTTTAAACTTGACTTTATATTTAAGGGTGGTACCTCATTGATGCTAATGATTCAAGAACCGAGGCGGTTTTCAATTGATATTGATATCATTATTGAAGATAAGGAGCAAGCAATAGAAACTGTTTTGGACAAAGTTGTATCCGCTACTGATTTCATTAAGTGGGAAGAACAGAAAAGAAAGGCTAAATCCACTATTGAAAAAAGACATTTTAAATTATTTTACACTCCAATTACCGAGCAAGATGGAGATAGTAATAATATACTACTAGATATTGTCTTTGAAGAAAATCCTTATGTAGCGACTCAAGAAACAGACGTGTCACATTTCCTATTACTTGAAGATGGAGACACCATCAAAGTTACCACGCCTACTCTTGGGGCTATATTAGGAGATAAGTTAACGGCCTATGGTCCAGCTACAACTGGCGTACCACTTACAAAGCCAAAAGAAGTCTTAAAACAAATATATGATGTTGCAAGTATTTTGGATAGAATACCGACACTAGATGGTGTTAGAGAAAATTTCATCAATGTAGCTAAAGGAGAACTAGCATATAAAGGATTAGACCCAAATAACTTTCAGTTGATAATTGAAGATATAATTAGCTGTTCTTATAATTTTTGCTGTTATGGAAGAGTAGATATGGATACCTTTAAAGTTATGCAAACTGGAGTTACACAACTAACCAGTTTTATTTATGGTGAAAAGTTTAGAGAGCCTCAAGCCCAAATTTCAGTTGCAAAAGCATCATATATTGCAAAACAAATTGAAAGAAATCAAACGAGTATTGAAAGGTTTGACAAAGCAGTTGATATGACTTCATGGAAAATAGCGGACCATAACTATTCTGCTCTGAATAAATTAAAGAAACATAATTTAGAAGCTTTTCATTATTGGTATAAAATAATGGAGGTTTAATTACCGCATCAGATGCCAA
>JABMPH010000408.1 GCA_013203805.1 Bacteroidota bacterium
AATAATTCCCTCATATATTTGGATTGCCATAGTAATAGGATTAGCATGGATCATATTTTTGTCACTAAAAATATTTTTTATTGACATCTATTATCTTATCATCCCTCCTACTTATGAATTCGATATTCTAGCGCTTTCTCTTTTAAATGCTTTGATGCTTACCAATTACAACTTTTTACTTGGTAGAAAGCGAATCGGAGTATACAACGTAATTTTTACCATCCAGATATTAACCCTCTTTCTCACATTAATATACAGAATGTATATCATAAAAGAAGTCTCGGTAGATGCTTGGGTATATTCTGTATTTTGTGCTTATGGCATTGGGTTCGTACTAAGCTTCATTGCAGTTATTAGTAAGATTGGGAGTTTGAAATTACAAGGTACTATAAAAGTTATAAAACAGGTATTTTACTATGGCTTAGTAACTCAATTAGCTAATATTCTTCATATAGCGAATAAGCGAATAAGTGTCTATTTTTTAAAGGCATTTACAGGACTATCTTCTGTTGGAGTTTATGGAGCCGGCATTCAACTAACTGAGGGATTAAGGCTGATCGGACAAAGTATTTCACTGGTTCAGTTTACTGAGATATCAAATTCCAATGATAAAGAGTTTGCAGTTAATATTACCATTAAGCTTATGAAGTTTTCGGTATTACTAACATCCTTCGCAGTTTTAATACTACTAATAATACCAACAAATGTTTACTCCTTAATATTTGGTTCTGATTTTAATGATCTAAAATATGTAATAATTGCTTTAAGTCCTGGTGTAATAGCACTTTCTTCAAATACTATTTTTAGTCATTACTTCAGTGGACTTGGCAGACCTTCTATTAGTTTGTGGGCAAACGGTATTGGGTTTGTGGTAACACTCGCTTTTGCAATACTATTAATCCCATTTTTTGGATTTATTGGTGCAGCAGCAACGGCATCGGCAAGTTACATTTCAAGTGTTATATACCAATATGTTATTTTCAAAAAAGAGACCGGAACAAAGCTAGAACAATGGTTACCTGTAAAAAACGATTTTCTTGACTTCTTTAAAATACTTAACAATTTGAAGAAAGTAAAATAGTTTAAACTAGAAGATATTACCTATAACCCTCATGATAAAATTAACCAAAAACACAAAAGGAATTCTTTTAGCTTTATCAGCAGCTCTAGCAGTAAGTAATGTATATATTTTTAGTAAGGCTGCACTAAACGAGGTTCATCTGGCTCAATTTGGATTTTATTGGTTTGGACTTGGTATATTATGGAATCTAGCATATATATTCGCATTTGGCAAATATCGAAAGTTTTCTGCTATAACTGCTAAATCGTTTAAAGCATTATTTGTTATTGCCGTATTGGAAATGGTAGGCACATTGTTCTTCTTTATGTCAATCAAAACACTATCAAATCCGGCAGTAGTATCTTTTATCGCAAATATTAATCCATTATTTGTAACAGCAATGGGCATAATCCTATTGAAAGAAAGGTTCAATTTCATTGAATTTTTTGGAATGGGGATACTTCTTATTGGTACAATTATTATTTCATTAAAAGGATCAGGTAATATCGATACTATTTTTATTCCGGGAGTTCAATATATACTACTATCCGGATTTATCTTCAGTATTGCAACTATACTTGCTAAACGGCAAATATTATATGTCGATGCATCGTTCCTTGCTTTATCAAGAATACTGCTTCTATTTATCTTTTCGTTTGTTACATTGCAAGTACTTGAACTATCAATATTCATCCCGTTACCCGCTTTCAAGAATATTGCAATTGGTTCAATCCTCGGGCCATTCCTTACAGCAACACTTGGGTATTTAGCACTTAATTATATCGAAGTTTCAAAAGCTTCCATGGTAAGAAGTATAAGAAGTTTGTTTGTACTCATTGGTGCCTACATTTACTTTGGATCCTTACCCGGATTGTGGCAAATTATTGGTGGATTATTTACAATTATAGGTGTAATTTTAATTTCTTTGGGAAAGCTAAAACTAAAAAAAAGTTCTTAACAATTGGAGTTGATAAAAAAGATTTACAATTAAAATGTTGATAATCTGAAGTATATGCCCTTATTAGGTAATTTGATACTTAATTGGCGCTTTTGTTTTAAAAAAAGAAATATTTTTGAACTTCATTTTTTGAAAAAATTAACATAATTTTAACAGGAAATATTTCAAATAAATAATATCAGCTATTTGATAATCTTTACGCCATGATAATAAACAATATTGTTCACAATAACTCTTTGTTATTCAAAGGGTTTCTTGTCAGTGGATTCCTTTCTCTTTTCATGTTACTTTCTAGTTTTGGCTATACACAAACCGCCGAGGATGAGAAAAATTTCCAAGTATGTAAAGCTTGCCATACCATTGGTGATGGTAAATTAGTAGGACCTGACCTCAAGGGAGTGTCAGAAAAATATGATGAAGCTTGGTTAATTAAGTTTATTCAAAACTCACAAGTCATGGTTCAGGCTGGTGATGAGAGAGCAGTTAAAGTTTTTAATGAAAACAATAAAATACCAATGCCGGTTAACGCTTTAACTGATGATCAGGTAAAGGGAGTATTGTTATATATTTCAGCTGGTGGTAAACTTGCTGATGGAGAAACTACTGCTTCAACAGATACAGAACACGATGGAAGTGTAGATTTGGAGGTTGCAGAAGAGACTACCCAGTTAATTGCTGAAATGAAGAGAGATGGACAGCGTAATATGAGTTATGTGTTCATTATTCTGATTATACTGTTTGTGATTAGCCTATTTGATCTAGTAGTTGTAAAAGTTGTTAAAGCTAAATGGATTCATTACATAATAATGTTGACTTCAGTGATAATTATTGGAGAAATCGTTTTTGTTGAAGCTTCAGGTCTGGGACGGCAACAGTATTACCAACCTGATCAACCGGTATGGTTTTCACACAAGGTGCATGCCGATCAGAATCAAATAGATTGTAAATATTGTCACTTTACAGCTGATAAAAGTATGCATGCTGGAATACCTCCTGTTGAAACATGCATGAACTGTCATGCTCAGGTAAAACAAGGTAAGAAAACCGGAACTAAAGAAATAGATAAAATCTACGCAGCATTTGAAAACAATGAACCCATTGAATGGGTAAAGGTTTATAATTTACCTGATCATGTTTATTTTAATCATGCTCAACATGTTAATGTAGGTAAACTTGATTGTGCTCAATGTCATGGCGAAGTTGAGAAGATGGATCAAATTATCCAGATCCCAGATTTAAGTATGGGTTGGTGTATTGAATGTCATAGGACTGAGTCGGTTCAGTTTGCAACCAATAAATTCTATGAACAATACACAAAGCTTCACGAGAAGTTCAAAAATGGTGAAATGCCAAACGTAACCGTTCAGAATATCGGCGGCGACGAATGTGCTAAATGTCATTACTAAAATTATTGAATTTAATTCCATTTAATATATACCATGGAAAAATTATATTGGCAAAGTATAGAAGATTACAAGGAACAGAAATTTAATTCTGTACTTGATAAAAAGGATGCTATCCCAGAATTTTCAATCGAAGGCTTAGATGAATCAGAAGTAAAAGGTAAATCGAGCAGAAGAGATTTCCTAAAATTGCTTGGCTTTTCGGTGAGCGCTGTGGCACTTGTTTCAAGTTGCCAGATGCCTATACGAAAGGCGATCCCGTTATTAAACCAACCTGAGGATCTAATCCCCGGTGTTGCAAATTACTATGCATCCACTTTTTTTGATGGTAGTGATTATTGTAGCATACTGGTAAAAACACGCGAAAGTCGTCCAATCAAAATTGAAGGTAACGATATGTCGCCAATTACAAAGGGTGGAACTAATGCAAGAGTTCAGGCGTCAGTCCTTAATTTATATGATGATGCACGACTTAAAGAACCTACCAAAGGTGGTAATAATACTACTTGGGATGCCATTGACAAAGAAATTATAGAGCGATTAACAACCCTTAATCAATCTGGAAAGAAAGTTGTAATTCTTACATCTACGATTATCAGCCCTTCATCAAAATCACTTATTGAAGAGTTTATAACTACTTTTCCTATTGTTGAGTGGGTAACTTATGATCCTGTGAGTTTTGATGCAATGCGAAAGGCAAACGAGCTTAATTTCGGAGCACCAGTTATTCCTTCCTATTCTTTTGATAAAGCAAAAATAATTGTTGGCTTTAATGCTGATTATCTTGGTACATGGCTTATGCCTGTAAGTTTTTCAAAACAATACTCTGTAAACAGAAAGGTAACTGTTGATAATCCAACAATGTCACGAAGTTATCAGTTTGAAAGCAATATGTCGTTAACAGGAGCTAATGCTGATTACAGAACCGGAATTAGACCTTCCGAAGAAGCCTCAGTCCTATTAAATCTATATAACGAAATTGCCAAATCTACCGGAATGTCGGTATATAATGCACCAACAACAGATGTAGATATTAGTAAAGTGGCTGTTGATCTATTGGCAAATAAAGGAAATTCACTTGTTATATCAGGCACAAACGACTTAAATATTCAACTAATTGTTAATGCAATTAACAATGCCCTAGGTAATTATGATAGCACCATTGATATTGGCACTCCCATTTATCTCCGACAAGGGAATGATGAGGCAATGGCCAATCTTGTTAAAGAAATGAATGCAGGATTAGTTGGTGGCATAATTATAAATAATGTGAATCCTGTTTACGATTATAGTAAAACAAAGGATTTTGTTGAAGGTTTAAAAAAGGTTGACACCAGAATATCAACTGCTGATACAATGGACGAAACTGCTCTTGAATGCGAATTTGTTTGTCCTGACCATAATTTCCTTGAATCATGGAACGATGCAGAACCTGTTGCAGGATATTACAGCATTACTCAACCAACAATTCAACCCATTTTCAACACCCGTCAATTTCAAAATAGTTTGTTGAAATGGATGGGTAGCAGCAGTGATTTTGAAACATACATGGAATCTAGTTGGAAGGACATCCTTACAGATGTTACAAATTTCAATCAAGCATGGAATAAGGTTAAGCATGATGGTATTTATCGTATTGAAAATGAAGCAACTGATAGGCCCGAATTTATTGTTCAAAGCCTAAAGGCTAAAAAAGGTAATACGGAAGGTATAGAGTTGATTC
>JABMPH010000409.1 GCA_013203805.1 Bacteroidota bacterium
CAATCATACCTCTTGCTAGCTGAGCAGCAGCTGAATATGTGAAATCCTCGCCTTCCCAGATAATATCATTATTTCCATCGGTAATAAGAAAAAATCCACCTGAAAGTCCTTGCCCCGATGCATCATTAATTACTAGATTATAACATCCAACCTCAGATAAAGTTACAGGAGATATTTGAAAACCAGTATTTGTATAAGGTCCACCCTCTGCTATTATTGCACCTTCACTATTTTTGATAGACCAAGTTACATCTTCTGGATTAGCATCTATTTTAACGCCGAAATTAATATTTTCAGGGAAATTTTGTGAACCTTCACCTACTCCATAAAAATAGTCGTTTTGAGGAAGTTCATCAGGCATGCCGTTTGGATTTTCGCACTGCACATCAACAAAATTATTATCAGTTGGAGTGATTGCAATAACAGGTAACTCAAAAGTTTCAGTTTCAAGTTGACTTAGGTTCCCTGTCCATGAATATGTCATTTCATCACCTCCGTTTACGGAATAAATAAAATCTAAACTTGTAAGTCCAATTTCACCGTAGTTTTTAAGAGTTACTTCAGGAATTAATTCGTTTGAACAAAAAGTTTGTGGTGCTAATACTGAAGTGATGGCCGCATCATAGTTATTTGATGTAACGTATGTAATCTCAGGAGCATGATTTCCACTTATTATTTCCTGAGTTGATTTTTCTGTTACAAAAGCAACAATCTCTAAGTTTTCTAATACTACATCAACATCGTTATAATCCATAGGAAGTTCATAAGTAAAAGTTCTTGTATAAAATGAATCTTGTGTTGTTTCGGTTATTTCAACACCCCATTGTCCGGTCAACAAATGACGTAACATATGCATGTGTACATAATTATTACCCATGTTTCCACCTGTTTGCGGTCCCAATATATTGTCTTGTAATATGGCAACGTTTAATTTGTTTGTTGATTCGGGGCTATCACCAGTGTAAAAAACCTCTACAACAACAACTAATTGACGTGTTGATGTAACAATTGTAGCTTCAAGGCCAACATTTAAATAGCTAGCTTCACCCATCACTATATTTGATGCCTGACTCCATCTATCTCTACTCATTGCTGTACCACTACCTTGCGACCAGCTAGGGAATAAATGTCTGTTAACAGTTCCCGCAGGATAACCGGCAACACCAGCTTGTCCGTCAATTGCAGCACCCCAAGGAGTCCTAAAATCAGGCTCACTACCCGAAGGAACAGCATATCCCCCGGCATGAACGTTAATTAGGAAAACATCATCTGGATGGTTATTTTGGATTCCTTGTGCAATTGCATGGCCTAAAGGGCAATACACGCAATGGATTCCGGTAAATTCTTCAAGTACAACATTCTTATTTTCCGGGTCAGTACTTACAATGTTCTGGGCGAACATATACGACACGGAAAACAACATTATTAATAAAAAAGTACTTACATTTTTCATGATTATCATAGTTTAATTTAAAATTTGATTTGTCTTTAAAAGCAAAAGTAATAATATTTTGATGAAATAATTTTTGATTTTGAAGACGACAATGTGAATTACTTACTGATGGACAATACAAGTACCAAGTAGGTTGTTTATTTAACATTAATTTAACATAATAAGTGAATTTTTAATATTGTCAGTCTTTCAATTATATTGTGTATCAAGTTATATGAAAAATGGATATAAGTTTATAAGGGTAATAGGGGATATAAATGGAGGAAAAATGATTATAAGATATTGGTAAATAAGTGAAGATATAATCCTATTACCCTTATTGCCCATATTACCTCTATCTTCATGCTAATTTATGTATTTCTTCCCGGGTTTTGTACAATTAATGCTAATGAGTTGCAAAACTTAATTATTTCTCTAATAAGCATAGGCAACCAAGGACGTCCATACCTTGTCATATAGTTCGTAACCAAGAAGGAATTTTTACATAAAAAAATAATATGTATTTTTGCAAAAAAAATTGGTACAGTATTTGTATAAAAATGTAAGTTAAATAAAACCATTACTATGAAAAAAATATTACTTTCTTTGGCAGTCATTCTAGTCACTGTCTTTTCTATAAACGCACAATCATATTCACTGTCGTGGGAAGGTGAAGCTTTAGGTGATACCGTAGTATTACTAGGCGATCCTGATGCTGAAATTGTTTTTGGGGCTCTTTTAACTAATAATTCAGCTAATACAGATACTATAAAGATTGTTCGCAGACTTGTTAAATTAATACCTGATGTTTCGCATTATTTCTGTTGGGGAGTTTGTTATCAGCCAAATCTGGATTCAATTTTTGCCCCTAATGCATATGTGGTTTTGGAGGCTAATCAAACATCAGGGGAATTTGACTTTTCAGCGCATTATGAACCACTAGGAGTTATTGGTACTTCAACTGTCGAATACACTTTCTTCAATCAGAGTGATGAGAATGAAAATATAGTTGTTGTTGCTAAGTTTGTTACATCTCCTGATGGAATAAATGATAATATCTTAAATAACTCAAAAGTATCTGAGATTTATCCTAACCCCGCTGAAAATTTTATTAACCTGGACTATGAATTACCTAATGAGGTTAGGCAAGCAAGTATTAAAATAGTTAATATATTGGGTTCAATTGTGAAAGAGCAACAAATTGATACAAGAAGCAATACTCATAGAATTGATATTTCAGATATCAATGGTGGAATTTATTTCTATTCAGTACTAATTAATGGAGAAGCGTTAAGCACTAAGAAGTTAATTGTTAGGTAGTAACCTATTTAGTTGTTATCACATTAACAACATCTTATGTTATTAAAAAACCCTGTATTAATCTGTTGATACAGGGTTTTTTAATATCATACTTTAATTGTTTTGGTTAATTTTGTCAAAAAATTTAAATAAATTAATATGAAAAGAATTTTACTTACAATAATGGTAATAATAGCTGTAATGGCATTTGCTAACTCACAATCTTTCTATATAACAGTTGCTGATACTCTGGTTGATAGTATAATTACAGTACATCCCTCTGTTGAAACATCTAGTAAAATAAGTTTTAAAGCGCTTATACATAATAGTTCAAATAATGGTGCTAATGTTAAAGTAATAAGAAATGAAATTTTGATGCTTGAAGGTACTAGTAGTTTGTATAGGTGGGGTGGTGATTATTATGATGATACCACTAACCTATCTTTAAATTACATATATATACCAGCAGGCGGATCTAGTTCTGATAGTGCTTTTGCTACGTTATTTAATATATCTGATTCTATAGGAATATCATCCATAGAATATACTTTCTTCAATGTTGAAATTCCAGATGAAAATGTTAAGATTATAGTTAATTATGATTCTTATGTTTCACCTGCTAGTATTGATGAGGAAATACTTCGAAACATATTTGTATCAGATATTTATCCCAATCCATCATCTAGTTTTGTAGATATTGACTATGACATACCAGGTGAAGTTAAGCATGCGAGTGTAAAAATATTTAATATAATTGGGTCGGTTATCAAAGAGAAACAAATAGACCAAGGAGTTGGTAAGCTCAGGATAAATGTATCAGATTTATCCGGAGGAATTTATTTCTATTCTATGTTTCTTAATGATGAACTTTATAGAACTGATAAATTGATAATTAGATAGTGATTTTGAAATTAAGATGTATAGATTAAAAAACCCCGTAATACAATAAGTATAACGGGGTTTTTTTTTGCATTAACAATACATGCAGGTACTGTTTTTATTATAAACCAAAAGCTTTCTTTACTTTATCTACATAATCAAGTTCTTCCCATTTGAAGAAATCAACTTTCTTAGTATAAATGTTCACTCCATCACGGTTTTCTTTGTATGTGGTATACTCATCTTCGTAAAGAACTTCTATTTCTTCTGTAAATGGATCCCTGCCAAAGTGACCGTAAGATGCTGTTTTTTCAAAAATGGGATTTTTTAACCCAAAACGGGAAACAATTGCATAGGGTCTCATATCAAATATGCCTTCAATTTTTTTTGCAATTTCACCATCAGTAAGTAATTCACCTTTTTCATTTTTTACATGAGCTGTGCCATTTGTATTTACAAAAAATCCAACAGGCTTACTTACTCCAATAGCATAAGCTACTTGTACTAGTACTTCGTCAGCAACACCTGCAGCTACAATATTCTTAGCAATATGTCGTGTTGCATAAGCTGCTGATCGGTCAACTTTAGAGGAATCCTTACCTGAAAAAGCACCACCACCGTGAGCACCGTGACCGCCATATGTATCAACAATTATTTTTCTTCCTGTAAGTCCGGTATCCCCATGAGGGCCACCAATTACAAACTTCCCTGTTGGGTTTACAAGAATCCGCATGTCGTTGGAAAATAATTTTTTTACGCGCTCAGGATATTGATTTTTAACTCTCGGGATTAGAATACTTTCAACATCGGCTTTAATCGTATTTTGCATTTCTTCCTCAGATGCAAAATCATCATGCTGTGTTGAAATAACAATTGTATCAATTCTTATGGCATTTCCTTCATCGTCATATTCAAGTGTTACTTGCGATTTTGAATCTGGACGTAAGTACAACATTTCTTTACCTTCACGTCTGATGTTTGCCATTTCATATAATAAATCGTGGGCTATCTCAGTAGTAAATGGCATATAATTTTCCATTTCTTTGTTTGCAAAACCAAACATCATTCCCTGGTCGCCGGCACCTTGTTCTTCTTCAGTTTGACGAACAACACCCTGATTAATATCTGATGATTGCTCATGAAGTGCCGATATTACTGAACATGAATCAGCATCAAAGCGGTATTCTGCTTTTGTGTACCCAATTCGTCTAATAACACCTCTGGCAATTTTTTGTAAATCTACATAGGCAGTCGATTTAACTTCGCCGGCAATCATTGCCAGTCCAGTTGTTACAAGTGTTTCGCAAGCCACTTTTGAATTTGGATCCTGACGTAACATTTCATCAAGAACTCCATCTGAAATTTGATCAGATACTTTATCAGGATGTCCTTCTGATACAGATTCTGAAGTAAAATAGTAAGACATATCTTAAGTTTTTAAGTTTAAAATTTACGTGAAGGACTTGTGATTGCGGTGCAGGTTAAATTGCTTTAGCATTTTTTTACCGTGGTTGCAATCAATCAAATCTGTCCACTTTTTCGTTTTATTGAAAACGAAGGTGCAAATGTATAAAAATTATTTAAATCCAACAGCTGTGTTTTTTGAATAATAATGTTTCGAGCTTCCTGAGATTGATTAATTGAGATATGGGAAAAGGGAAATGATGGAAATGAGGGAGATGAGGTTATAGGGGGTATAGGGGATATAGGGGTAGAGGTATAGGGGAATAAGGGAGTATATACTCAACTGTGTTAAGTTCAACAATCTCGATTCTTATAATCTTTTTTGTCCCCTATACCCCCTATATCCCTATACCCCTTATCCTTATATCCAATTAAACTGGTTGAGAAATTATAATTCTATCAACTCTAGTGTGTAAGACGCTGGAAAATGTCTTCCATTTTCTGTTCTTCGATGGAAAGTGAAAGAACGTTAAATTTATTTTTAACGGCAAACTTGAATATGTTTTCACGTAAGTCAATATCCCCATTTGAATAAAGTAACCAATAGTTTTTGCCAATATTTTTGGCATTATCTATTCCAGGTAGCATTTCAAGTAAATTCTTGTTCACCTCTTCTTTAAATTCAACTTTGTAGGAAGTAGTTTTCTTATCTTTTTTTGATAGGTTATTTGGAGTATCGTCAGCAACAATTTTGCCATTATCAATAATAATAACTCTTGTGCAAAGAGCCTCTACTTCTTGCATAATGTGAGTTGAAAGGATAATAGTTTTCTTTTTCCCAAGCTCTGTAATTATTTTTCTTATCTCCACCAACTGATTGGGATCAAGGCCTGAAGTTGGCTCATCAAGAATTAGTATTTCAGGGTCATGAATTAATGCCTGAGCAAGGCCAACTCTTTGTCGGTATCCTTTCGAAAGCGCCCCAATTTTCTTCTTTTTCTCGGGTTCAAGACCGGTGAGTTTGATAATATCATCAACAGTTGCGCTAACTTTTGAGTGATTTGGATAGGTCTTAAGTACGAAGCCAAGATATTCTTTTACATACATATCTTGATAAAGAGGATTATGTTCTGGTAAATAACCAATTCGTCTTCTAATCTCAAGTGAGTTTTCCTGAACATCGAAGCCATCAATTTTTACTGTTCCAGAAGATGGTGGTACAAACGAAGTAATTATCTTCATAAGAGTAGATTTCCCTGCGCCATTTGGGCCAAGCAACCCAACCACTTCACCTTTTTTAATGGATAAACTAACATTGTCAAGAGCTTTTTGTTGCCCGTAATATTTGGTGATTCCATTAATTTCTACAGTCGACATATCTTGTATAATTGTATTTTGTGCAAAAGTAGTAATTCAATTTATTATTGATTAACTATTATTATGAAATGATTTTAAGTTTAGCGAATCGTAAAAGCAGATTCTTATTTCCTACGCTATCAAAAAATACTGTTGCCTTTTTATTTGGCCCGTTACCGTCAACAGTAATAACTTTTCCCATTCCAAAATTTGCATGCTCTACATCCATTCCAGCTTGCAGCTCTCCGGTATCTGATGGCTCAACAGATGCACTACTGTTAGTGCTAATTGGTTTTAAATTCCTCTTTTTGAAAACCGGGCGGCTAGGGCTGGTTGGAGTTGATCCTGTTGAAAATTGTTCACTGCGAGGTATATAAAGCTCTTTCTTTGGTTTGTCGATTAGGCTGTCATCAATCTCATCCAAAAACCTGCTGGGTTCTGTTATTGTAAAATTTCCCCATCTATATCTGGTTTCGGCGTGCGACAGAGTAACAGTTTCCATTGCACGAGTAAGGGCAACATAAAAAAGTCTTCTTTCTTCTTCCAGTTCTGTTCTGGTTGTGATTGATTGAATAGATGGGAAAAGATTCTCCTCCAAGCCAACAATAAAAACGTGTGGAAATTCAAGACCCTTTGATGCATGAATAGTCATCATGGTGACTTTGTCTGCATTTTCATCATCGTCATTATCGCGGTCGGTAAGTAGTGCTACATCTTCCATAAACTCATTGAGAGTTTTTTTTATGGACATATCACCTTCACTTTTCTCAATGGCCTTTTCTGTAAATTCTTTGATGCCATTCAGTAGCTCTTCGATGTTCTCAACTCTACTGATAGCTTCATGCGTATCTTCATCTCTAAAAGATTTTAATAACCCCGATGAAGTAGCAATATGATTGGCGATTTCGAATGCATCCTTTGTTTTATTGGCAACAATATAACTGTTTATCATGGTGCTGAAGTTTTTCAGCTTTGTTTGGATACCTGAATTAACACCTAATCCATATTCTTGAGGATTATTAATAACCTGCCATATGTTAACATCATGTTGATCGGCTGTAACAATTATTTTTTCGATGGTTGTTTTCCCAATTCCTCTGGCGGGAACATTTATTATTCGCTGAAGCGCGTCCTCATCATTTTGATTTATGACCAACCGGAAGTAGGATAGTAAATCTTTTATTTCCTTACGACTATAAAACGAAAGGCCACCATATATTCTATATGGTATATTTTTCTGGCGAAGAGCTTCCTCCAATGATCGTGATTGAGCATTAGTACGGTAAAGAATTGTAAACTTATCGTTTGAAAGTTGCTCATTCATTTTCTTTTCAAAAATAGAATTAGCAACCATAGACCCTTCCTCATTATCGCTGCTGGCTTTTATATAACCAATTATACTACCATCAGTATTGTCAGTCCAAACTGTTTTTTTTATCTGATCTTTATTATATGCAATTATCTGATTAGCGGCTTTTACTATTGTTTTAGTTGAGCGATAATTTTGCTCAAGTTTAAATAATTTAAAGTCGGGGTAATCACTTTTAAAGTTAAGTATATTGCTGATGTTTGCACCGCGAAATCCATATATGCTTTGGGCATCGTCGCCCACAACGCAAATTTGTTCAGTGTTTGCAGCAAGTTTCTTTATAATAAGGTATTGTGCATGATTTGTATCTTGGTACTCATCCACAAGAATATATCTAAACTTTTGCTGATATTTATAAAGCACTTTTGGGAAACCAGAAAAAAGCAGATAGGTATTAAACAGTAGATCGTCAAAATCCATTGCATCAGCACGCTTAAGTCTGTTTTGATATCTTGTATATATCTCTTTTATATAAGGTTTTCGAGCACTATCATCAGCTGCTTGAATATCAGGGTCATTTGTGTATACTTCTGCCGAAATAAGTGATGATTTAGCCATTGATATCCGGCTGGCAACATATGAAGGGGCATACTGTTTCGTATCCAGTTTCATATCGTTAATAACTGTCTTAATCAGTCTTTTACTGTCGTTACTATCGTAAATAGTATAGTTGGAAGGATAACCCAGATGGTGACCATCTATTCGTAATATCTTTGCAAAAACCGAGTGAAAAGTTCCCATCCAAACATTACGTGCATCGCCATCGCCAATTAGTTTTATAACCCTTTCTTTCATTTCACGTGCAGCCTTATTTGTGAAAGTAAGTGCCAGGATATTAAATGGGTCTACTCCTTTGGAAAGTATGTATGCAATTCGGTAGGTAAGTACTCTTGTTTTTCCCGAGCCAGCTCCAGCAATCACCATAACGGCGCCATCGGTTTGTACAACAGCATCATGCTGTTCTTTATTTAGTTGATTTAAAAAATCGTTCACGTTATTCTTCATTATGAGCGCAAAAATACATTTTTAAAGAAAGTATTATGATTACCTCAGTATGTGTTTTCAACAAATAACTATTTTTGACAACGCAATGAAATCTGACAAATTTATTTTATCACATTCCTATAAGAATGAATATCTAATACTCCTAATTATATTAGGAGCAGGAACAATTCTGAGGTTCTGGAATTATACAAATATTCCTTTTATGCACGATGAGTTAAGTGCACTTAGCCGACTTCAGTTTGATAATTTTAGTGATCTTATTCGTAATGGTGTAATGCTTGGTGATACTCACCCTGCAGGTGTACAGGTTTTGCTATACTATTGGATAAGTATTGTTGGTACCTGTGAAATATTGGTTAAGCTGCCATTTATTATTTCTGGAATTATTTCAATTTGGGTAAGCTATTTAATAGGTAAACTTTGGTTTGATGGTACAACTGGGTTACTAACAGCTGCATATGTGGCATCAACACAGTTCTTTATTTTGTATAGTCAGATTGCAAGGCCTTATGTAAGCGGACTGCTTATTACATTGCTGATGGTGTACTTCTGGAGTTTATATTTTTTTCAGAAAAAAAGAAAACTATACCTTATATTATATGTGTTGTTTTCGGCAATGGCATCGTACAATCATCATTTTAGTTTACTTTTTGCAGCCATTGTTGGATTAAGCGGACTATTCCTTTTTAAAAAAAAGGATGTGCTACTATACATCATTGCCGGGATTGCAATTTTTGTCCTATATATTCCTCATTTGCATATTTTCATGAGCCAATTATCTCAGGGAGGCATTGGTAGTTGGTTAGCAAAACCTACACCATATTTCTTTTTTAATTTCCTAAATTGGATCTTTCAGTTTTCTGTATGGACATGGTTAGTATTAATTGCAACCATAGCGTATATAAATATAATTGGAGGTAACATATCATCCTTCAACAAACAAAAGAAGAAGAGGTGGATTCTTGTTATTTGGTTTTTACTGCCAATAGTAATTGGGTTTACCTATTCAGTATTAAGAAATCCTGTGATCCAGTACTCAATGTTGATTTTCTCTACACCTTATCTTTTTATTCTATTGTTCTCTTTTCATAAAAAAATAACAGTAAAGAAGAGAACGGTGTTGTTAGGTTTAATCCTATTGGTAAATATATTATCACTTGTCTACGGAAGAGATTATTATACAAACTTCTATAAACAGCCCTATCAGGAATTATTTAAGGTTGCCCTTGTGGATAATAAAGCTAATGATGTCTTCATAATTGATGATTGTATTCCTTATTATAATGAGTACTATTTTGATAAATATGAGAAAGTAGCTCCTTATTTTACTAAACGAAATTCTGATATTGATCTATCGGGGTTTATAAACATGGTTGGTAGTATTGAGCAGGATGTTGTAGTTACGCATGCATTGACGGGGGAGGAGCTTCAGATTGTTCAGTCGTATTTTCCTTATCAGATAGGCTATCGTTATGGATTTACACATGAGATTTATACATTCTCCAGAGAAAAACCGAAAGACAGTAATATTAATGATCGACAACTAATAGCCCAAACCGATTTTAAAAATGAAAAAGGTATGTGGAAAGATGTTTCAAGGATGATTAATTATGACTCAACCACCGGCTCATCTCAATGCAGAATGAAGGGAGATGAATGGGGTCCCTCAATAAGCTTTGACTTAAATAAATTAGCACCTGATGGTATTGGAATAATTGATGTAGAATTGGAAGTGTTGTTCCCTGATTCTATCTCAACTACTTTTACTGTAGCAAGTATTATCGAGGACAATGAAACTATATATTATAAGTCTTTAAATTTTGAATCGTTTAATTTTACAAAAGGAACTTGGCAAAACGTATTTCTCACAGTTGATATACAAGGAGCGTTAAAAAGCAGAACTACAACGAATGGCTTAACCTTAAAGATTAATGTTTGGAATCTAAATAAAACCAACATATTTATTGATTATATTAATATATATAGTAAGCCGGGTAACCCATTAAGGTATTGTTTATATAGGTAAAAGAGAATATAATTATAATCTCAAAGGTTTTATTCCCACAACAAGGGGTGTTTAAAAAAATTATTTTTCATTTTGCTTTGTCCCCAAGTCCTAGCTTTAAACTATTTAGGTTTATTTTGTACAGAATTATTTTAAATATTAAAAATAATTATCACCAATCTATTGTTAATAAAGAATATATTTTTACCTTTGCAGCCCGTTTCAAACGAGATTATGCGAAACTTGTTGAAACAGTAGTAGTTAAAGGAACCTGACAAGGTAAAACGATATAGGTTTCCGGCGCAGCAAAATAATTTTAGTGTTTGTTGTGTGGTTTTAAAAACCCCCTCCGGTAATCCGCCTTGTAAGTTTCCAAAAATTATTAAAATTAATGTGAGGTTTGTATCAAAAGTATTTATACTTTTGCGCCTCCAAAAAATTGAGGAAATAAATTAGTATTTAATATGCCTACAATACAACAATTAGTAAGAAAAGGACGGAAGAAGCTCATTGATAAGAGTAAATCTCCTGCTCTTGATGCGTGTCCGCAACGTCGCGGTGTTTGTGTAAGAGTTTATACTACTACACCAAAGAAACCGAATTCTGCTATGAGAAAAGTTGCCAGAGTAAGACTCACCAATGGAAAAGAGGTGAATGCTTATATTCCTGGTGAAGGTCATAACCTTCAGGAGCACTCTATTGTTATGATAAGAGGTGGTCGAGTAAAAGACCTTCCTGGTGTTCGTTATCACATCATTCGCGGAGCACTTGATACTTCAGGAGTTGCTGGTCGTACACAACGCAGATCAAAGTATGGTACTAAACGTCCTAAAAAATAATAGTTAACAGCATAAGCTTTATATCATGAGAAAAGCGAAACCAAAAATACGAATTATCCTTCCAGATCCTAAGTACAGTGATGTACTGGTTACACAGTTTGTGAATAACTTGATGATGGGTGGTAAAAAAAGTACAGCCTACAGATTGTTTTACGAAGCTATGGATATTGTTGCTGAGAAAACAAGTGAAAATCCTGTTGATGTATGGAAGAAAGCTTTAGCTAATGTTACTCCTGCTGTTGAAGTAAGAAGTAGACGCATTGGTGGAGCTACATTTCAGATTCCAGCAGAAATTCGCCCAAGTAGAAAAATGTCGATAGGTATGAAAAACATGATAAGTTTTTCACGCAAGCGTCACGAAAAAAGCATGGGTAAAAAATTAGCTGGTGAAATTCTGGCTGCATATAAAGATGAGGGTGCTGCATTCAAAAGAAAAGAAGATACACACCGTATGGCTGAGGCAAACAAAGCATTCTCACATTTCAGATTCTAGAATTACTACAATACTACTCTATAAAACTAATGGCAACGCTAGATAAAAATACAAGTAAACTTCACCTAAACCGTAATATTGGTATTATGGCTCATATCGACGCCGGTAAAACCACTACAACGGAGCGCATACTGTATTATACAGGTCGTAATTATAAAATGGGTGAGGTTCATGAAGGTGGTGCCACCATGGATTGGATGATTCAGGAGCAGGAGCGAGGAATTACCATTACTTCAGCTGCAACAACAGTATATTGGGAATTATTCAATAAAAAATATAAAATCAATATTATTGATACACCGGGGCATGTTGACTTTACTGTTGAAGTTGAGCGCTCGTTACGTGTGTTAGATGGAGCTGTTGCACTTTTTTGTGCCGTAGGTGGTGTTGAGCCTCAATCGGAAACCGTTTGGAGACAAGCTGATAAATATAAAGTACCTAGAATTAGTTTCGTTAATAAGATGGACAGATCTGGTGCTGATTTCTTTAGTGTTGTTGAGCAAATGGCTGAAAGATTAGGTGCTAATCCTGTACCAATTCAAATCCCAATAGGAGCAGAAGAAGGTTTCCGTGGGGTAGTTGATCTTGTTAAAGATAAAGCATTTGTTTGGGAAGAAGGTTCTGATGGAACAATAATCGTTGAGATTCCAATTCCGGAAGAATTAGAACAGATTTCTCGTGAATACAGAATGAAACTTATAGAGGGTGTTGCAGAAGAAAGTGACGAGTTACTTGAGAAGTTTATGGATGATCCTCACTCAATTACTGAAGTGGAGATGATTGATGTAATTCGTCGTGCAACACTAGGGATGAAAATTACACCTGTTATGTGTGGTTCTGCCTTCAAGAATAAAGGTGTTCAGATGTTGCTAAATGCAATTATCGAATTTTTACCTAGCCCATTGGATGTTGATGCTGTTGTAGGTATCAATCCTAAAACTGAAAAACAAGAATTACGTAGTGCTGATCCTGATGATCACTTTAGTGCATTAGCTTTTAAAATAGCTACTGACCCTTTCGTTGGTAGAATTTGTTTTTTCAGAGTTTATTCAGGTCGGCTAAAAGCTGGTTCTTACGTATATAATGTTACTACAGGTAAGAAAGAAAGAATTAGTCGTATTATGCAAATGCATGCCAATAAACAAGAACCTCTCGATGTAATCGAGGCTGGGGATATTGGGGCAGGTGTTGGATTCAAAAAAATTCATACTGGTGATACACTTACTGATGAAAAGCATCCAATTATCCTTGAAGCAATGACATTCCCAACTCCGGTAATTAGTATTGCTATTGAGCCAAAAACTCAAAAGGATATTGATAAAATGTCGGTTGCATTGGCAAAACTTGCTGAAGAAGATCCTACATTTACAGTTGCTACAGATCAGGATTCAGGTCAAACAATTATCTCAGGAATGGGTGAGTTACATCTCGATATTCTTGTTGATAGAATGAAAAGAGAATTTAATGTTGAGTGTAATATTGGTCAGCCACAGGTAAACTATAAGGAAGCCATTAAAACAACAGTTCAACATAAAGAAGTATATAAAAAACAAACAGGTGGTAGAGGTAAATTTGCTAATATCGAATTTGAACTAGGACCTGTTGATGAGGGTGTTGTAGGATTGCAATTTATTGATATGGTTAAAGGTGGTAATATTCCAAAAGAATTTATTCCATCTGTTAAGAAGGGTTTCGAGATTGCAATGCAAAATGGTGTTTTAGCTGGCTATACAATTGATGATATGAAAGTAACATTAATGGATGGATCCTATCATGCTGTTGATTCTGATCAGCTTTCATTTGAGTTAGCTGCTAAAGTTGGTTTTAAAATAGCTGCCCGAAAAGCAAATTCAGTTTTACTTGAGCCAATAATGAAAATAGAAGTTGTTACACCTGAAGATTATCTTGGTGATGTAACAGGTGATTTAAATAAAAGAAGAGCAATCTTGGAAAATGTTACTGCTAAGGTTGGTTATCAGATAGTAAAAGCAAAAGTGCCATTGTCAGAAATGTTTGGATATGTAACCTCGTTACGTTCACTTACTTCTGGAAGAGCTACATCAAGTATGGAGTTCGACTCTTTTAAAGAGGCACCTGGTTTTATTTCTGAAGAAGTAATAAAGAAAATTAAAGGATAATTTTAGATAAATACATACTAACGTGAGTCAAAGAATTAGAATAAAGCTTAAATCGTACGATCATAATCTGGTTGATAAATCAGCAGAAAAGATTGCAAAGGCGGTAAAATCAACTGGAGCTATTATTAATGGCCCTATACCTTTACCAACTCATAAAAAAGTATTTACTGTAAACCGTTCAACTTTTGTTAATAAAAAGTCACGCGAGCAGTTTGAGTTAAGCACTTATAAAAGATTAATGGATGTATTTAACTCATCTTCAAAAACCATCGACTCATTAATGAAGCTTGAGCTTCCAAGTGGTGTTGAAGTAGAGATTAAAGTATAACTATAAACGGTTTAAAGATAAGTAACAATGTCAGGATTATTAGGTAAAAAAATCGGTATGACTTCAATATTTGATGCAGATGGGAAAAATATCCCATGCACTGTTATTGAGGCAGGTCCGTGTGTTGTTAGCCAGATTCGAACAAAGGAAGTTGATGGCTATGAAGCTGTTCAACTTGCATTTGAAGATAAAAAAGAGAAGCATACAACAAAGGCAATGCTAGGTCATTTTGCGAAAGCGAAAACAACACCAAAAAGACATATTGCTGAGTTTAGCAGATTTGAGGATAAGAAAAGTTTCGGAGACATATTAACCGTTGAAGTATTTAAAGAAGGTGAATATATTGATGTTGTTGGAACTTCAAAAGGTAAAGGATTTCAGGGTGTTGTTAAACGTTATAACTTTAAAGGTGTTAACGATGCAACTCACGGTCAGCATAACAGATTAAGGGCTCCTGGATCAATTGGTGCTTCTTCATATCCTTCACGTGTATTCAAAGGAATGCGTATGGC
>JABMPH010000410.1 GCA_013203805.1 Bacteroidota bacterium
AAATATCTGAGTTGTTTTGGTGACAATCAGAACAAAAATTGGATGATTCATGACACAGACTGCAATCTTTTTCTTTAAATGTGACATCTAGACCATGAGTAAAAACATAATCTAAACTGTGATTTCTATTTAATAACTGTTTTCCAACAAATAAATCCGGTCTGTACGATGGAATTGGATTCATTGTTGGTAATTCACTGTCCATGCTAAGAATTGCACCACTATGACAATTGTCACAGGCATTTTGAATATGACATGTCTGACATTCAGAGCTGTTGATTGAAGCTGCTATATCATGATCTTTTAACCATGTAATTGAGTGATTAGAGGGTCTGATAGTAGCAACATTTGTATGGCAGCCATCACAATATAAAGGAGCTCTAGTATCATGGCAATCTAGACATTCCTTCATATTTGGGATAGGTGGGAAATTGCCAATATTTACCATATCACCATGACATGTTTCACATTCGAGATCTTCATCAACAAAATGAATTTTGTGAGGGAAATTATAATTTCTAACTACAGTTGGGAAGCTGGTAAATGGTGGTGTACTCAAATGGCAACGATCACATTCTTCTTTTTCTTTCCATACTTTATGACATTTTTTGGTGCATCTTTCTTCCGTGGGAAGAATTGCATCTGAAGCAGACATACTTGTCTTTAATAATTTTGGATTATGACATTTTGTACACTTTATTCCTTGATCAGCAACATGTACATAATGACTAAAGCGAATATCTGAACCTCTATCTGAAGATTGACCGAATATAAGCGAACACAAAATAATTAGGAATAATGGTCTCATATACGATAACTCAGGTTTAACAATAATCGAATATCTTTATTATAATATTTATTCCGAAGAATTTGCAACTCAGTTTGTACAAATATTTTTTTGTGTACTGGAATTCTTGATCCTAGAACATAGGTTGCGATATCATCCCATTGACCCTCAATTAACTTGTAATTGCCAATGGTTGCTCTTCCAAAAAATAAATTTCGGTTAATTTGATAATTAATTTGTCCACTAATACGATTTGAAGCACCACCATATCCGTTTTGATATGTATAGTGAACATATACTAGCTTTGTTCTAACGCCCACATTTAATACTTGCGAAATATCATCATTGAATTGCACAATTCGATATTGAAATGATCCAGTATAATTTTGCGAAATCTTATAATCAGTACTTAATCGATATTCTTTTGTACTATAAGTATCAAATACTGAGAATATCGAATTATCTGGAATACGAGGTTCAAAAAATTTAAACTCGAACGATAAATGATCGATTCGACCATGACTATAATCAATATGCGTGTTAAAATCCTTTAGATCAAACCCACTAGGATTAATCCTCGCTAACAAAGATAAGGATATCCGATCTCTGTTATAATATCCTCTTATCCCAAGCCTTCTTTGGATAGTAGCAGGAACTTCTATATCTTGATATGTATACTTTGATTTATAGATTTCCCGCCCATGTGCCTTATTTGATAACCCAACACTGAGTTGCATGGTTTGATCTTTTATCCATCGCAATTCTGAACCAATTAGATGACTGTCTATCATATCACCTGTAATTCCAGTGCTAGGAATATATCCACCTGCAAAAACTTTAAGATTGAAGGATTTGTATATATAATCTGTCGATAGCCCATCCATGCGACCATAAACAGAAGAAGTGTATATTGTATGTCTCCCTACTCGCAAACGCAAGCGATTGGACAATAATCTTTTCTGATAATTAAATGTATATATTTGAGTAAGATAATGATTGCCGTTACTAAAATCAGAGGCTGGATCATAGTACACAATACCAGTAATAGAAAGTTGACTATTATTTAAGCCAATATCGTGTCCGGTCAGAAGTATTGATTGATAAGTTCTAATATGTAATGATTCGTTGTTTTCTTGGTCCGCACGAACAAAAGAATATGCGCTAGAGGAAAAAATACCGTGTATTCTAGAAGCAAATACGAATACAGGTAAAATAATTGAGATTATTAAAATTTTAATCAGTATTGTTTTCAATATTTGCCCGTCTTATTCCGAAAAATACATAAGTTAAAATACTGGCCAACCCAACGAATATTGGAATAATTATCAAGGATATTCCCAAAGTAGCATTTTGTGCATCTTTTAGATAAAGTGATAAGTTTATCAAATTTAAAATCCATGCAATTATGCCAAATACTAAAAGCCAAATCATACTTAATGACAGAATTTGCATTATATATATCCACAACGGTCTTTTAACTTGATTTTGAGTCATTATATTAAATCCTTCATCCACTAATTTTAATTACTCGGTAAATATGATTCAAGTCGGTGTTTAGCTTCTTCTAACCCTTCTTTCCTACCCTCTTCAATTTCCCAAATAGAGATTAAAGGAAATAGTTTTGAAAAGATAAGAAAGCCTAGGCAAAAAATTGAAATCCCACCAAGAAACAGAGCAATTTCGGTTAAACTTGGGATATAAATTTGCACGTCCAGTGGCAGACGTGGATTTGCTAAAGACGGTACTACAATAATTAATCGTTCTAACCACATACCAAGTATCACACCACATGATGCGAAAAAGATTCCCTTAATGGTTTTTAATTTTTTTATTGAGAGTACAACGATTGGTACAACAAAATTTACGATTACCATTAACCAAAAAAATGGAGCATAGTCACCAAAAAATTTGTATCGAATAACTTCCATTTCCAATGGTTCATTTCCATAAATACCAGTAACAAATTCACTAAAAGTAAAATATCCCCATAGAATTGCAAAGATTAGTAATAATAATCCTAAGTATTGAAAGTGAATCTCTTTTAAATAATTTTCTAAATGATACATTTTCCTGAAAGCAATCATCACAACTAATAGAGTGGCCGTTCCTGAGAAAATTGCACCCACAACAAAGTAAGGACCAAATATTGTACTATGCCATCCTGGTTGAATTGTCATTGAAAAAATAAAAGATATAACGGTATGTACACTTACAGCAACTGGGATTACGATTACCATTAGTATCGTCATTGCACGTTCTAATATTTGTTTATGTCGTGGTGTATCCTGATAACCCCAGCTAAGAAATTCATAAAACCGTCTAAATTTGGTTGTATTGTCTCGCAACAAAGCAATATCCGGTATCAGTGGAACATATAGGTAAACGGTGCTCGCAGTGAAGTATGTAGTAATTGCTGTCACATCCCATAATAAAGGAGATTGTAAACGCCCAAATAGAAATACATTTAAAATTCGGTCAGGCCGACCTAGATCTAGAATGGGGTGAACTGCACCAATAAGCAAAACAATAGCAGTTATTACTTCTGCCATCCGAGTTATAGGTCTACGCCATTCAGCCTGGGAAAGTCTCAATATTGCCGAGATCAGAGTTCCTGCATGACTGATACCAATAAAGAAGACAAAATTGATAATGTAAAAACCCCAAGAAATTGTATTATTTAAACCTGTGACACCTAATCCATGAACTAATTGCTGAACATACATATATCCAGCCCAAAGGATAACGGTCATCAGTACAGCAGTAATCCAATAAAAACTCTTTTCAGTTTCTAGGATTGGTCTATATAGTGTATAATCTCTATTTAGTTTAATATCGTTCATTATTTATCTTCTTTTTTGAGATAATATACTTTGGGTTCTGTCCCTAAACCCTCTTCCAAGCGAAATGCTCTATTAGAATGCATATTATGATGCACTTCATGATTAGTATTATCTAAATCACCGAATGTAATCGCATTGGTTGGGCATGATTCGCCACAAGCAGTCTGATAATCACTTTCCCTTAGTTCCCTTTCTTCAAAACGAGCTAAATCTTTAGCATGTGCAAGGCGATGATGACAAAAACTACATTTTTCTACTACGCCTGACATTCGCTGTGTTACATCTGGATTAAGTAATGGTTCATAGGCTTCGGGGACAATGGGTTTTGTATAATTAAAACACTTTGCTGTATATGGACATGCATTCATACAATATCGACATCCAATACAGCGATAGTATACTTGGCCAACTAAACCGTCTTCATTGATAAATGTTGCATGCACCGGGCAGACCACTACGCAAGGTGCATCTTCACAATGAAAGCAGGGTCTTGGAATATGCGTAACTTTAATATTTGGGTATTCACCTTCATATTCTGTCACTATTTCCATCCAGTTCATTGCACGACCTTTTTGTGCTTCTTCAGGACCAACATTAGGAATATTGTTTTCCGTTCTACACGCAGTAACACATGATGTACACCCTGTGCATTTATTCAAATCTATAACCATTCCCCATCTTGCCATGTTCTTACCTAAACCTTTGTTATTCGTATGGGTGAACCAGAAACAATAATATTTCCTGTGTTAATATTTGGTTGTGGAATCATAAGATTTCTCGGATCTGATCCTATATTTGACCCGAACCTTCCACCAGCTTCTCTACCTAGACCGAGTGGAATAAATATAGCATTAGGATGTATAATTGGCCTAACACGCGCACGTACTCGAATAGCACCTACCTGCGAATCAATTTGAATAATTGTTCCATCTTCAACAGAATACTTCTTGGCTGTCTCAGGGTTTATCTCAGCCCATGCTTCCCAATAGATTTCACGAAGAATCCCAAATGATTCAAGCAATGTTGGTGATGCAACCGTATTACCATTAGGATTCGTTATAGGAAATCCAGAGAGTAACACTATTGGAAAATCATCATCACCTGATGTATTAAATCGAATTAATTCATTTGAATATTCTTTTTTTGCTAATAAGTCATTTAATAAATGAGCTGAATTGTTTTGTTTCTTGAAATGATCATTCAAAGTTGTACTGAGGAATTCAAATTTTCCCGATTTTGTTTTTAGAACATCATTTAAAGATAATTCTGTAGTTAATGCAGTTTCCCACCATCCACCAACTTTTAACAATTGTTTCATAAAAGATTTTTGCGATTCTTTAATCACTGGGCTTTTATGATGTTGGTATTCGTGCGCCCATTCTTCAGAAGACAAATCTTTAAATAAAGAACCTTTTCCGTTATTATATATCGATTTCAATCGATTTTGGACAAGTTTTTTTGCCTCAATGTCAAATGATTTATACTTTTCCCGTCCTACAGATCGCTCAACCAACTCACTTAATATATTGTAGCTTTCTTTTGTATTATAAATAGGATCAATTACAGGTCTTTGTAATGTAGCTGAATCAAATGGAGCTGAAGGAACATTTTCTGCCAAATCCCATGATTCTAATTCAGAATTACAGGGTAAAATAACATCAGCATATTTGCTTGTTTCGTTTGGCATATCTCCAATAAAGATTACTCGTTTAATATGCTTTAGGGTTGCTTTCCATTTCGCACGGTTTTCTCCCCAATATACTGGATTCGATTTATTAATAATTAATAAATCAATATTATATGGAGAATAACCTTCTACCCGTTTTGCAAATATATCTAGTGACGGTTTTTCTAGAGGATTATTTTCATCTGACTTAAATAAATTTTTTGCTGTATCTCCCTGATAAGTAACAGTGTCGAGTTTCGTATTATTATCCTGATTGCGATAATATAAGCCACCTTTTTGCTGAAAATTACCCATAATAAAGTTCAAGCAATGAACTGCCCATTGGTGAAGGTCGCCGCGAGGAGTTCGTAATGCTTCACTTCCCGTAATAACTATACAGTTCTCGCGTGTACGAATTAATTCAGCCAAATAAAAAATATCTTCTTCAGGAATTCCAGTTATTTCTTCAACTTTTTTAGGATGAAAATCTGATCGAATCTGAGTTTCGAGTCCAATGTGGTTTACCCCATCTTCATCTTTCCAGTCAAAATAGTATTTAGAGTATTTTCGAATAAAATCAAGATTAACAGCGTCTTCAGAAACAAGAACATGGATAATACCAAGTGCCAATGTACCCCAGGTATCCGGTTCTATTGGTATCCACCGATGGGCACTAGCTGCAGTGATGTTTGCCCGCGGGCCAACATAGATAAGTTTGTTTCTTGTAATATTTTCTAAATCTTTGAAATGCCTATAAACCTGGTTAAAATGTACTGCTGCTCCGTCCTCTTCAAGAAAATTGGAACCAAAACTAATAATACATTCAGAATTGATTAAATCCAATAATGGTTTCTCATGGAAACCTTGAGTGAGAAATGTGGCATTGTCACTTAACCCTGAATAATCCATTTGATAAATATTAGGTGTACCAATTGCATGTGCAAAATTTTGCCAGGATTCCTGCATGATCGGTGTATCATCACCATTTATTATTGCAATTCTATGGCCTTGATTATTTTGGACCAATTCATTTATAGTATTGGCAGTTGATGTGCCTATCTCTTCCCATGATACTGGAACTAAGTCTTTACGTAGCTGTCCTTCAGGCCTTGCCATCGGCTCAGTAAAACGATCAGGATGGTATAATAATTCTAAATTTGCGTGCGCTGCAGGGCAAACACCTCCACGATTAATTGGAGATGAAGTATTACCTTTTAGACTGATTGGTACGCCATTAATTCTTTTAACTGATAAACCACAAGCCGACGGACATAACCTGCAAACTGTATTGCGCCACGTGACAGTTCCTTGACCAGCGGATAACTTGGTTAGTACTTTTTCAGATAATGCAACGACTTGTCCGTAACCAGCGGAACTTGTCAATGCAAGTCCGCCTAAAGACAAACCAGTTAGTTTGAGAAATTCTTTACGACTAATTATTTTTTTATCAGACATGGCAAGTCAAACAATCGTTTGATATTGATTTATTATCGTGGCAATTCATACATGTATCCATAGATATTGGTACAATCATTTTTGATGGTGGTTTGGTTAATTTCTCTACTTCTCCATGGCAAACAGAACAGGCTACCTGCCCAGCTTTAACATGTCTCCTATGGGAGAAAAATACATGGTCAGGTAAATTATAAATTCTATTCCAAGGTATTTCTGCGCCTGATAATACTGCATCTACGACCATCTTTTCTGCAGAACTTTCAGTCTTGCTTTTTGAATGACAAGATTTACATTGTTTTATCGAGGGTAAAGTCGCATGAATTTTTGTTTCAGCTCCAAGGTGGCAATCAATGCAGTCCATACCTGCTTCTGTCAAATGAACTGTATGATTATAAGCAACTGGTTGCTCAACAATCTGATTGTCATTGCAACCAAGAATTACCAAGGTAAATAGAAATAATGATAGTTTAGTACATCTCATATTTAAGTCACTAACCTATTACCAGTCTTCGTCTTCATCTTCTTCAGTTTCGCATTTGTATTCTGGATTTTTATGATGCTCCATTTTTTTGTAATACACTTCATAGTCAAAAGGTTTGTATCGTGGACTCTTTTCATTATGACATGTTAAACAATCGTCTGGTTTTGGCAGAATTAAGCCATTTACGATAGAAACCTCTCTATCACACATGATTATTTCTTTTCGATAAGATTCACCTGCACCATGACAGCTTTCACACTGAACGCCATTTTGGATAGTAAAATTTTCAGCAAATATAGCATCTGGATTATTGTAACCCGTAACATGACATGATAAACATTCGGGTGTTTCATACGCGGGAGTTGAATACCCTTTTTCTTGAACAATCAGAGCTGATTCTTCCGTCAATAATGTTTCGTATGCTTTTGCATGTTTTGTATCTTTCCAAACGCCATGTTGATTGCCCATTTCGGGTGTTTCGTGGCATACTTGACATCGCTCTACCCCTGCATATATATTGAATTTTTCTTGCTGAGAAAATAGCCCTGCAGTAAAAAAGCAAATAAAAAGGATGTAACGATAACTTTGCATGTATTTATTCATAGTATTTCCGAAATGAGGTTAAATAAATTCAGGACAAAGTTTGTACATTTAACCTTGCCCTGAATATCTGTTCTAGTATATAATTAGAACTTTATGTTAAATGGAGCTGCACCGCTATGATCGCCACCAGCATTATCTGTGATAGCCATAGTAACTTCTACTTCACCTGACCCAAAGACAACATCATCATCGTTTTCTGTATTTAGGGCACGTTTAAATTCAACTGTCCATGTTCCATTGTCGTAACTTGAATAAGCAGTAACATCGGCTCGACTTCCGTCAGCATTTGCATTAAGCCAATATCCACGATAGGTAGTTGTTGTGTCCGTTGTGGCTAAATCAAAAGCAGTGAAATATGTGTCAGCATCAGAACCTTCAGGAAGAATTAAAAAACCATTTGTAAGAGGTCCAGTATATTTAGGATATCCATCAAGTTTATTGTCATTATATAAACCGGTATTTTTGGAATCACCATGTTGTCCACCGTCTTCTACAATGTTTCCACTATCATCAGTATAATTATTATCAATATATTTATCATCGGCATGATGGATAGGAGCACTACGTGCTGCCTTCCAATGCCATTGGTCAACCTTACCAACAGATGTCCACATACCTTTTTCAGTTTCACTGTTATGACACATAGCAGTACAATTCGCGCCTTCAGATCCATTCTGACCCATATCGAAGAAAAAGAAAAGACGATCTTCGTTCCCACTTTTGACCCATGATCCATCGTCATAAGACCATTCATTTTTAGCAACACTCTCAGTATTAGATGGGTCGTCCCACATTGCTTTCAAGTAAAAATCGGTACTTGTACGAACTGCAGTTAATGTTACTTCAACTACGCCAAAAGCGTTAGCATATTCAACTCCCTCACCAACATTTACTTTATAATCATTACCTTCAGCCCAAACAGCATCTGAACCAGTACCATCAATGGCCGGTCCTGTTGCAACACTAGCCACTTCAAGCCCATCATAACTATCAGTACTGTCATCTTCACAGCTTATCGCAACAAATGAAAATGCGACAAGAGACAACATCATTAACACTAATTTTATAGTCTTCACTATAAGATCTCCTTTTGTTTAATAAATTTATGCGATGAAAATACAGGTATTCTCTATTAACAGCGCGGTAAATTTTACATTATACAATACAGCAAAACAAGATACTAATATCTTGTATTGTAGTATAGTTTATATTGAATTTTAGCATTACAATAAACTGATTTACACATTTAATTAACTGGAACAAACATATATGAAAACATCATCACCTCTTACTCGTCGGAAATTCGTTGATATACTATTTGGCTCTAGTATTTTTCTATTTTTTGCAAGTGTCTTCTATCCCGTGTTTAAATATTTAATACCCCCCATCATAACAGGCCCCGATGTCAATAGTGTTGAAGTGGGTTTGCTCTCCGAATTTAAAAAAGGCATGTCAAAAATCATTCGTATGGGTAGAAAACCCATCTTAGTGTTTCGACAGAAAAATGGCGAAGTAAAAGCTTTAGATGCTACGTGCACACATTTGGATTGTAATGTACAATTTAAATCTGAGACTGAGCAGATTTGGTGTGCATGCCATAATGGATATTATGATACGCAAGGAAGGAATATATCAGGTCCTCCACCAAGACCATTGGGGCAATTTCCCATTGTATTAAAAGATGACAAAATCATCGTTACCAAAAATGAGGTATCATAATGTCATTATATAATTGGGTGAATGATCGAATTAATCTCGACAAAGCGATAAAATTTGCGACAAAAAAGCAAGTTCCCGTATTCTACGGCAGTGTTTGGTATTATTTAGGCGGTGTTTCACTATTTCTTTTTGTGGTTCAAGTAGTTACAGGGATTTTGCTTATTTTATATTATCAACCTGGAGCGTCTACTGCCTACGAAAGTGTAAAATTTATTGTAACTAAGGTTGAATTTGGCTGGTTAATACGTGAAATACATGCATGGTCTGCTAATCTATTTGTATTATTTGTATTTCTACATATGTTTACGGTGTTTTTCGCAAAAGCATATAGAAAACCGCGCGAATAGACTTGGTATAGCGGATTTCTTTTATTG
>JABMPH010000411.1 GCA_013203805.1 Bacteroidota bacterium
AATGTTTCATGAATTTATTATTTAGATTAATAAAACTCAAGTGATAATAATTTCAACTGGTCTATAACGATTTTAAACCTCTTGGCACCCAGGTTATATTTATCGTAGCTCCAAAACCATAAGCTTTCCATTTTGCGGCATATCCATTTACTTCTTTGTCTTTCATGGAACCAATATGTGCATGAGCAGAAATACCCAAAGCAACTTTATTAGATATGAGCCATTCTTTTCCAATGGCTAATTTTCCATAAATTCCAGATTCTGTTTCGCCGATAGTTTCTTCATCCTTATCTATTGATAACATATCAATGCCAACACTCCCTTTAATAAGGAATCTTTGTGGCTCAATATATTGCCCAAATCCTATCCCAGCTCCAGTCCAACCAACAGATATATCTCCAGGCATTGAGATTTCATTTCCTCCATATATGTATTTTGGACTAAATAGGGTATGACCAAAAAAATCGGCAAAAAGTACTTGATTATTATTTAAATAAACACCAAGCCCAAGATCCGCAATCATACTTGCTCCTGAAAAATTCAATTCTCTACCTGATTCATCATCAGCTTTCATTTCAGCATAACCCGGGCCTATACCAAAGGTTAGCCAGAATTTTCGAGCCATTGACAATTCTTCCTGACTATTTGAAATTGAAGCAGGACCAGAATTTGTAAAATTGTTACTGATTGGATTAATTACCAATTGGTCGGCAGTAACAAATTGTTGCGCTTTTAGTTGACTTAAAAAACAAAACTGCGCAATAATTATTAGTACAATTAGATGTCCGTAGAAATATTTACCTACTTGAGGATTTCTGTCAAAATGTAATTTAACCTTATTCCAATTACCATTGACCTGATTTTTTTTATGTGTGAACTGGTATGATTTAATCATTTTTGTTCTTTTTTAATTTTTGTTCTTTATCGTAATGCCTGCAACAATGTAAGTTACAAAACTCCTGTAAACACGAAAAGTATATCATGTTTATTTATAACCACTCTTAATCTTTGATAATTAGGATATTATATCTATAATACGTAAATTGTATGTATTAAAAGGAAATTTGAATTCTCAAATTATAAAATCCTTTAAAATGAATAGGAATACCTCTTCGATATTGAATCGGGTTCAATCTAAACTAAAACAAAAAAAATACAGCAACAACACATTGAAATGTTATTCGGATTGGATTTATCGTTTTTTGTTTTATTATGAATCAGAATACCTTCAAAAATATGGAGAAAAAGAAGTCAACCATTTTCTTAAGTTTCTTGAAAAAGAGTGTTACATGTCTCTATCAACAATTAACCAGGCATTAAATGCAATTCTATTTCTCTACAAAAATGTATTGGAAATTCCAGTTGATGATTTTTCATTTAAAATAAAACATATTAAGCAGAAACCAGTAATATTAAAGCGCGATGAAATTAAAAAAATACTTGCCGCCTTGTCTGGAGAGAAATGGTTAATGACGGGATTAATGTATGGATGTGGTTTATCTGTTTCCGAATGCATACGAATAAGATTAAAAAACATAGATTTTGAAAACTCTGTAATACATGTTGATAATGGAACTTATTGCAGGCCAACATTACTACCAAAATCGCTGCAAGTTCCATTGAAGAATCAGGTAAACAAGGTAAAAACAATCTTTAACGAAAATATTTTGTCTGAAAATTATATCGGTGTAGTTGTTTCTTATCTGGATTATAGCAGGGAATTACAAACAACAATAAAATTCGAAGACCATTTCCTTTTTCCTTCCCGAAATCTTCGACTGGATAAACGAGATGGAAAACTAATTCAATTTTGCCTAAGCAACAGTTATCTACAAAAAACAATTAAGGATGTGCTTAAAAATTTATCATTACATAAAAATATTTCTTGTCAGTCATTCAGGCACAGTTTTGCCACACATTTAATTGAAGTTGGATATGATATTCATGTTATTCATGAATTACTTGGACATAAAAACGTACAATCTACCATGCGATATAAGGATTTTGCTGAACGGGATTGTACTAAAATTGTAAGTCCAATTGACAATCTTCTTGACAATTCGATAAGCAATTAATAATCATTAACATCACCATTTATAGCAAAATCAAATATTCTGGCTAAAAAGCCAGTTTGGTCATGTGATTTGAGGCTCATTTTGAGATAGATAGATAAGTCCTATTTATTTTATCCATGATGAAATGCTTACTTATCCTGAACACATCTTACTGAGCAGTTAATGCCTTTCCTCCATTTCCCAAAAGCAAATGCTCCAGAATTTTTACCAGTTTTTTGAAAATGAAAAACCTGTGCATTTATAGCTCCTTTGTTAATCTTAGCGTCAGCAGTCCATACTTTAGCGACTGTTCCCAAACCAGAGTAAAAACTCCTCATTGTTGATAAATTGACACCTTGATATACATTTTTATCACGATATCCACCATAGTCTATGTCAAATCCAGAAGATCCGCCTTTTGCCAAAGCTTTAGAAATCTCTTTGAAAAGTTCTTTTCTCCTTTTTCGCTCTTCTTTTGATAATTGCTTGTTAGCAGGTATTTGACCATTTTCATCATAAAAATCTCCGAAGCTGATAATCATTGTTTTCCATTCATCAACTGATGGTAAGTGCCATCCTTCAGGACAAGATTCACAAGCCACTTTCCAGTCATATAGCCTGCCATAGAGGCGATAATTTTCATTTTCTCCTTTATAAAAATATGATGAACCTTTATAATCTGGTGATTTTTTATCTACCCAAAATTTTAGATTTTCGGCCATCCAAGTTTGATCTCCTAATTTTACGGTTTTGTAGGTTTTACCATCCCGACTATCTGTAAATGTCCCTGTTTCTTGTGTATAAGCCTTTGGGATAATAAGTGATACTGTGAATATCAATACAATAATAAATTTTTTCATTGTGATTGTTTATATTATTAAAAGTTGTACGATTCTACGTTTCAACAAGTTATTTTTTCGGGATTGCTGCCCAGTATTGTGATCCATTAACTTTATCAATTCCGTAGTTAGTCAATTTGAATTCCCCACTGGCAGATGAAGGAGAATCAAAGTAACCTGTAAGTGTTACAAATCCTAATGATGTATTATTAATCCTTATTGAAAATGAACCATCATCCATAATATTAATGGTATCATAGATATAAATATCAATTAAAAGGGATCGAACAGTTCTAAGTTTTAATATAACAGAACTATTATTTTTAAGTTTACTGTTTTTAACTCCAATTAACTCTTGATCAGAAGAGATACTAAACTCAATACCTCCATGTTTACCTATCCAAGTTCCTGCTACAGGTTTTAATGCAGAGATTCTTGATTTAGCATCATCCACTTTCAAACTTTCAGGACAATCAAGTATAAAAATTTTATATGCATTAATCGTATTTGCTTTTTTAGCCTTCTCATATTTTAACGAATCAACAATAATTTTAGCTTCCAATCTAAATTCACTTTCTGGATAATTAAAAATAAATTTTTCGTATGCTATTATTGAATTTCTTTTTTTAATATCCACAAATTTTAAAGAGTCAATTATATTACTAGCTCTCAAGGTAAATTCACTGTCTGGATAATCATTTATAAAAGTTTCTAATGCTTGAATACTGTTTTCCTGCATCGCTTCCTGAAAAGCACCTTCTGGATTGCTACATCCAATTAACAAAAGCAATATGATGCAGGGTAATACCTTGATAAAATTAGTTTTCATGACAGTTTTTTTGTGTAATGAATTGCTGACCTAACAAGTTACAAACTAATCTGTTAAATACTGTGAATTTTGTGTAAAATTTTGTCATAATATTGTCTAGGATTAAAAATTATTTACCTGACAAAGATTAGATAGGCAGACTCTTAAAGGGAAAAGAAGGATGGATACTTTTAAAGTTTATTTATGGAGAGCATTAAGCTATTGGTATGAGTAAATATCATTGGTTTGTCAATTAAACTAAAGTATATTTTATTTTAATCTAAAAAAGAGGATATTCCATTAAAGGATTTCCTCTTACCAGATAAAACTATTAAAATATTAGTTACATTTTGTTTTTCAATCTATCAGTGTATATTCATCACCTGGTAAACCTACAGGATGGTTATTGATTTGATTTTTCCCTGCAATATGCTGCCATTTGACGACTATATTCCACTTTGTCTTCATATTCAATTTTTTTTGCCTCATCGGGGCTAATAACACCTGCTCCTGTAGGGATTAACTCGCCATAACCCACGTATTGCTGGTTATAGGTATCAGATATATCTACCATTGTAAGACCCAGTTTAATTATGGAAAGTAAAATTCCTTTTCGCCCTTTCTCATACTCTGTCACTCTCCTTAAAAGTTTGGGGACTGCTGCATCAAAATTAGTAACAGCAATGCGATATTGTTGTGAAGCTAAGGATACGTTTCCTGCTGCCTCATTCATCTCTGCAGCATACATAAAATTTTTTCCCGCAGCATAAACATACTCAGGAGTACCTTTGAATTCTTTAGGTTCAACTCCTTCCTCCAACATCAATTTACCAAGCTCATCATTATCATTTGCAAATGCAATTTGCATTAAATAACGATCAAAACCACACATCCCATTATCAATTAAAAGTTTTACTATCTCATTATTTCCAGCCTCAACAGCACTAATAATTCCTACTGCCAAGGACATACTACCTTTAATTTTTTCTTCTCCGTAGTCCAGAAAAAGCTGCACCATTTCTGGATTACCGTGTTTGCAAGCAAACATAAAAGCATCCCATTTTATATCTAAGGTTTTAAAAAATATACCGGCATTTTGTTCAAGTAGGTATTTTACTTTTTCCGTATCCCCTGACACAGCAGCCAGCATAAGAGTGGTGTAATGGTTGCTGGTCCATGAATTGACACTTATACCCTTACTGATAAGTAATTTTACCAATTCAAGGTCACCATAACGTGCAGCATAGGATATAGCAGCCCATCCGCCGTCATTTCGCTTTTTACATTCAACACCTTCATTTATCAGTAATTTGGCAGACTCAAAATTACCGGCTTCAATGGCGAACATTATGGTTGTCCATCCTCTTGGATTTTTGAGATGTATATCTACACCCTTATCAATAAATTTCTTAATAATATCATCATCTCCATATTGGCAGGCATACATAAAAGTGCTCCACTTTTGTTTATTCATCGCATGAATATCAACTCCATTGTCGAAAAAATAATTTGCCGAACGTAGATTTTTCCCTAATAGTGAAGCCATAAGACTTGTTGTATTATTAGCACTACATTCATGAATATCAACTCCTTTATTTATAAATGTTTCAATAAGCGAATCATTACAATAAGAACAAGCAAATAAAAATGGAGTCCAACCGTCTTTAGTTCTTTTGTTAAGGTTGGCACCCTGTTCAATTAAATAAAAAGCTGTCTCTGTATTCCCAGCTCTACATGTTGTTGTTAAAGCAGTCCAACCCTTGTTTTCAGCTTCTAATTCAGCACCCGCTGTTAATAGTTTCCAAACCACCATCGGATTGCTTACTGTACTGGCATGCATCAAGGTAGTTAAACCTGATTTATCTCTTTCATTAACATTTGCATTGGCTTCAATTAGGGCATCAATAATCTCCACATTATTCATGGAGATAGCATGCATTAAGGGAGTGAAGTGATCTTTATCTTTTTCATTAACATGGTAATTATCACCAATATATGACAAGGCTAATTTAGTGCTATCATCTTGAATGGCCTGATGAAGAGGAAATTTTACATTTTGACTATTAACAGCCAAACCGACTAAAACAAGTATCATCAATAAAGAATATCTAGACATTTTTTTGGTTTTTAAAGGGATTCTACAGACAAGTTGTATTGCATACATAATTTGATGTATTATCTACACATAAATTTCACCCTACAACAGTTTCCATTAAACTTGACCACTAATTTGCTTTATTAATGGCATCTAACATATATTCTGTTGCCAATATCGACAGTATAGTTGATATACGAAATATTTTACAGATTGTTAAGTCCATACATGCTATATTTTTGGGATTGGAAAACATAATAGCTTATGGCTTACTCAATTAATAATGGAAGTGCTACATTTGACAGGACGGTGAGTTAAGCTATAAAAGCATTAACTTACAATTATGAAACACAATCGAAAAAAGTATGACAGGGATTTTAAGCAAAAAGCTGTTGAACTTTC
>JABMPH010000412.1 GCA_013203805.1 Bacteroidota bacterium
ACTCTTACAATAAATGCTACTGATACTGAAGCCCTTTTTAATCAACTTGATGAGAACTAATTTCGAAAAATTGTTATGAATATTATTATAACAGGAGCGAGTAAGGGGATTGGTTACGAACTATGCAAAAAGTTCATTAAAGAGGGTAACCATAATGTTATTGGGATATCAAGAAGTTCAAAGTCTTTTGGTAATGATCCCATTTTTAAAGAAAATCGATTTTCACATCTTAAATTAGATTTATCGGATTCAAACGTAAATGAAGATATAATACCTTTTTTATCAAGCAAATTTGACAAAATTGATATCCTTATTAATAATGCAGGATTACTGATTAACAAACCATTTAAGGAATTAACCAATGAAGATTTTGATACATTGTTTAATATAAATGTAAAAAGTATTTTTAGGCTTGTCCGCGACCTACTGCCGATTTTTAATACGGATTCACACATAGTAAATATTAGCAGCATGGGTGGATTTCAGGGAAGCTCCAAATTTCCAGGTCTCTCATTATATAGCGCCAGTAAAGGTGCATTAGCTATTCTGACTGAATGTATGGCGGAAGAGTTTAAGGAGAATAAAATCAGTGCAAATGCTTTGGCACTTGGAGCTGTTCAAACTGACATGTTAGGTGCTGCTTTCCCTGGATATAAGGCGCCATTGGCTGCCAATGAAATGGCCGAATTTATATATGATTTTGCCATTAATGGACAAAAATATTTTAACGGTAAGATACTACCTGTATCATTATCTACGCCCTAGCATGACCTAATAGCTCTTTTTCGATCTTAAAGGTCATATAATTCTTTATTTTTGCCAATTCAATTTATATTAGGAAATCTTGAAAAAAAATATTGTAGCACATCCCGGAATAATTAAAAGAATCGAAGACAACAAGGTTGAGATTGCTATAATGGTAACATCGGGCTGTGCTTCATGCGAAATTAAAGGTGCCTGTTCGGTAAGTGATGTGGAAGAGAAATCGGTAATGGTAACTGTTGATGACGCTAATCGTTATAGCATTAATCAGCCGATCACAATCGAAATGCAACAGTCGCTTGGAACATGGGCAGTACTGTTGGGATATGTATTCCCATTTTTAGTTTTATTTACCGGGCTTATTATTTTCATAAATATTGGAATAGATCAAGGTATTGCTGGTTTATTGTCATTATTACTTCTTTTACCCTATTACTTATCACTTTATTTCCTTAAAAATTATCTTGGAACAAGATTTTACTACAATATCAGACCATAATCTTTCTAAATTGATACAAATAGCTAATTTAGAGCGGTTCTAAGCAGTTACCAAAAAGCATTGATAATCAGTTACGTATTCAAGCCTCTAACAAATACCATGCTTTTCACTCATTATATACTATTGATTAATAGCGCTTTATTACTATGATAACTTAACTTTCCATTTTTCACAGTATTTTTAATTATTATATTTTTGTATTTTTTTGAAATTACAACAATAAATTAAAACGGATTGCCGTGGATAATATAATAATAATAGCAATTAGCGCACTCGGCGGACTTGGCCTCATAATGGCCATCATCCTTTATTTCATAGCCAACAAATTTAAAGTTTTTGAAGATCCCAAAATTGATGAGGTTGAGGAAGCCTTGCCTTCTGCCAATTGTGGTGGATGCGGTTTTCCCGGATGTAGAGCTTATGCTGAAGCAACAGTTAAGTCCGCTAAAGAACATGGGCATCTCGAAGGATTAAACTGTCCGGTTGGAGGTAACGATGTTTCACAAGCCGTTGGCAAAATTCTTGGACTCGAGGTTGAAGCTACTGCGCCAATGATAGCAGTGATTAGATGTAATGGGTCGCATGCTAACTCACCCGAAAAAGTTGTTTATGAAGGTGCTACTTCATGTGCCTTTGCTCATGCATTGTATGCGGGTGAGGGTGGTTGTATGTATAGTTGTTTAGGTCTGGGTGATTGTGTTGACGCCTGCGATTTCGACGCAATACATATGAATCCTGAAACTGGTTTACCAGTAGTTAATGATAAATGTACTGCTTGCGGAGCATGCGTAATAGCATGCCCAAGAGATATTATTGAATTGAGAAAACGCGGACCAAAAGATAAGCGGATTTTTGTTTCATGTATAAATCAGGAAAAAGGTGCTCCTGCCAAGAAAAATTGTGCTACTGCATGTATTGGTTGTAGCCTTTGTTTTAAGGAATGTAAATTCGATGCAATAACAATTACAAGCTTCCTTGCATATATTGATTTCGAAAAATGTACACTTTGCAGGAAATGTGTGGATGTATGTCCCACATCAGCAATCCACGAAATTAACTTCAAACCAAGAAAGCCCAGACCTGAAAAACCTGTTGAATCACCAATTAAGGCTGAAAAACAGGGTAACAACACTGAAAAAGTAGTTGCTGAAAATACTGTTGATAATAAAGATAACAAAGAATAAATCCGATATCATGGGAATATTACGAACATTTGCATTGGGAGGAATTCATCCAGCAGAGAATAAATTGTCTTCAAATGCTCCTATAGAAACCTTACCTGTTCCAAAACAGGCCATCATTCCTTTGGGTCAAAATTTAGGAGCTCCATCCAAGGCCATTGTTAAAAAAGGCGATGAGGTAAAAGTTGGGCAACTACTGGCTGAAGCAGGAGGATTTATTTCCACAAATATTCACTCCCCTGTTTCGGGTAAAGTGTTTAAAATAGATAACGCAATTGATGGCTCAGGATATAAACGCCCCTGCATAATTATAAATGTTGAAGGTGATGTGTGGGATGAGAGTATTGATACTTCACCTGATATTATTTCAGAAATAGTACTTAGCCCTAAAGAAATTATTGAAAAAATTAAAAACTCCGGCATAGTTGGTCTGGGTGGAGCAACATTTCCTACATATGTAAAACTGATGCCACCCCCTGGAAAAATAGCTGAATTTTTAATTATTAATGGTGTTGAATGCGAGCCCTATCTCACTTCTGATCATCGTATGATGCTTGAAAAAGGCCAGGAGATAATCATAGGCACACGAATATTAATGGAAGCGCTTAATGTTAAAAAAGCCTTTATTGGTATCGAAAATAACAAACCTGATGCAATACGTCACATGACTGAACTTGCAAAAGCATACGAAGGAATTGAAATTCAGGCACTAAAAGTTCAATACCCTCAAGGTGGCGAGAAACAGTTGATTAAAGCTTCTGTAAACAGAGAAGTTCCTTCAGGCAAACTACCTATTGAAGTTGGTTGTGTTGTTCAAAATGTGGGCACTGCTTTTGCAGTATATGAAGCTGTTCAAAAAAATAAACCATTATTTGAACGAGTTGTTACTGTAACAGGAAAAGCTGTTAAAAAACCATCTAATTTTCTTGCAAGGATTGGAACTCCAATTAGCCAATTAATTGAAGCTGCCGAAGGATTACCTGAAAACACAGGTAAAATTATCGGTGGAGGACCTATGATGGGCAAAGCTGTAACATCGCTAGAAATACCTGTTGTTAAAGGATCTTCCGGGATACTGTTGATGGAAAAGGAAGAGTCTTCGAGAAGTGTTGAAGGTTCGTGTATTAGATGTTCAAAGTGTACATACGTTTGTCCTATGGGTTTAGAACCATTCCTATTATCGAAGGCGGCAAAGCTTGCCAATTACGAAATGGCCGAAAGCGAATCTATTATGGACTGCATTGAATGCGGATCTTGTCAATATGGATGCCCTGCAGCAATACCCTTATTGGATTACTTGCGCTTGGGGAAGTTAAAAGTTGGTCAGATAATGAGAAAGAGAAGTCAAAATTAATAATTACTAAATTGCAAATAGTAAATAACACATTATAAATGAATAAGTTTACGATTTCAGGATCTCCTCACATTCAAGGTGATGAATCTACAAAAAAAATAATGTATGGTGTTGTTATCGCGATGGTGCCAACAATGCTATTCTCGATCTATTTTTTTGGCCTCGATGCTATAAGAGTATTTCTAATTGCAATTGTGGCAAGTTTATTTTTCGAATGGGTAATTCAAAAGTATCTTATAAAAGGCAGTCTAACAATTACCGACGGATCAGCTTTGGTGACAGCAATTCTACTTGCACTAAACCTTCCTTCTAATTTACCAAGTTGGATTATAATTATTGGTGCGTTGGTTGCCATTGGGATGGCAAAGATGTCGTTTGGGGGGCTTGGTAAAAATGTTTTTAACCCGGCACTTGTTGCAAGGGTATTCCTACTGGTATCCTTTCCTGTACAAATGACATCTTGGCCAAAACCATCACCAATTACTGATGGACTTGCTGATGTAATCACAGGACCAACTCCTTTAGGCATTGTTAAAGAAGGTTTAGGTGCCAACAAAACAATGTCCGAACTTGTTCCCGAACTGCCCTCATACACTCAAGGATTAATGGGTGAAATGGGAGGCTCAATGGGTGAAGTATCAGCTTTAGCGCTACTCCTTGGTGGTGTATATATGCTTTGGAAAAAGATAATTACCTGGCATATACCAGTATCAATGTTACTTACCGTAGCTATTTTCTCTGGAATATTTTGGGGTGTTGACCCTGAGCATTATGCCGACCCGATATTCCATATGTTAACTGGTGGCATGTTGCTGGGTGCAATATTTATGGCTACTGATATGGTAACCTCACCAATGACCAAAGGAGGACAACTCATATTTGGATTTGGAGTTGGATTACTAACGATTTTAATTAGAATGTGGGGAGCATATCCTGAGGGTGTATCTTTCGCGATACTTATCATGAATGCCACGGTACCATTAATAAACAGAGGATTCAAACCTCGTAGATTCGGTGCTAAACCGGGTGTTGTTTTAACCAAATAATAAATTCTTAAGATGGCTAGTAAAAGAGAATCGAATTTTATAAATATGGTAATAACACTTTTCGTGGTGTCAGCAGTTGCTGCTCTGGCATTAGGAGGAGTTTATACAGTTACTAAGGAGCCAATAGCATTAGCAAAAAAGAAGAAACTTGAAGCTGCTATTAAAACTGTACTGCCCGAATTCGACAGCATAAAGACTGTAAAAATAGCATTGGGAGATGGCCAGGATTCACTGGTATATTATATTGCTTCAAAAAGCGACCAAGTAATTGGAACTGCTATTAAAACTTATACCATGAAAGGGTTTAGCGGCAAAATTGAGTTAATGGTGGGCATGCTACAGGATGGCACCATTAATAATACTGCAGTAGTAAGCCATAAAGAAACTCCTGGATTAGGCGACAAGATGGATGCAAAGAAATCAGATTTTCCTCGACAGTTTATGGGTAAAAACCCTGTTAACTACGAACTGAACGTTACTAAAGATGGTGGAGATGTGGATGCTATAACTGCTGCAACCATTAGCTCAAGAGCTTTTTGTGATGCTGTTAAAAGAGCTACTGATTCTTATATGAATCAAGAAGCAAGAGCCAAGAACCAAGATTCAAGTATAAAGACTAATGATAATAAGTAATATGCATAACTTTAAAGAACATAAAATATGGATGGATTCTATGGATATTGTCGAAGATATCTACAAAATCACAAACAATTTTCCTGGTTCTGAAAAGTTTGGTTTAATTAATCAAATGAGAAGATGTGCAGTTTCAATACCATCTAATATTGCTGAAGGTTCAGGAAGAAGTGATAAAGATTTTTGCAGATTTTTAAGTATGTCTTTGTCATCATCGTTTGAGTTAGAGACACAATTGATAATTAGCAAAAGACTAGAATTAATTGATGAAAATAATTTTGAGAATATTCTTGGAAAAGTATCCAAGCTACAGAAAATGATTTTTGGTTTCAAAAAGAAAATTAGTGAATAAATCTCAATAATATATTTAAAGTTATAATCAAAGAAAAGAATAATGACAATCAGGAGAAGTAACTAAAGTGTAAGGCTATCTTGCATCTTGCATCTTGATTCCATAAATAAAAAAACTATGAGTCAAATAAAAAACTTCACAAAGGGTTTCATTAAAGAAAATCCTGTTTTTGTTCTCCTATTGGGACTTTGTCCTACCCTAGGAGTTACAACTTCTGCAATAAACGGTTTGGGTATGGGATTAGCCACAACATTTGTGCTGGTAGGCTCCAACCTTGTTGTTTCAGTAGTACGTAATGTTATTCCTGATAAAGTAAGAATTCCATCATTCATCCTTATTATTGCATCGTTTGTAACTATTGTAGAGCTTGTTATGCAGGCATATCTACCTGGCTTGTTTGATGCGCTAGGATTATTTATTCCTCTTATCGTTGTAAACTGTATAGTACTCGGACGTGCTGAAGCTTTTGCTTCTAAAAACAATATTGGTTCATCATTAATTGATGGATTGGGAATGGGGCTAGGTTTTTCTTTTGCCCTTACTTTATTGGGAGCTGTAAGAGAATTGCTGGGCGCCGGCGCAATTTTCGGATTCAAGTTCATTGAAGGTGATTTAATGCTTGTATTTATTTTAGCCCCAGGTGCATTTATAGCACTGGGTTATCTGGTTGCAATTATTAACAAATTTAACAAAGCCTAAAACTAATTGATATGGAATATTTTGTAATAATTATAGGGTCAATATTTGTTAGTAATATTGTTCTTGCTCAGTTTTTAGGAATTTGTCCTTTTGTTGGTGTAAGTGGAAAAGTATCAACCTCTCTTGGTATGGGAGGTGCAGTATTGTTCGTACTTACCCTTGCAACAATGGTAACATGGATACTTCAATACTATGTTCTTAACCCATTTGGTTTAGGATTTATGCAAACCATTGTTTTCATTTTGGTGATTGCCTCACTCGTTCAAATGGTTGAGATAATCCTAAAAAAAGTTAGCCCTTCACTATATTCAGCATTGGGAGTATTTCTACCATTAATTACAACAAACTGTGCTGTACTTGGTGTTGCAATCCTCACAATACAAAAGGAATTTAACCTAATGGAAGGTGTAGTGTATGCTATGGCAAATGCTATTGGTTTTACCTTAGCACTTGTTCTTTTTGCAGGAATTCGCGAACACCTTGATTTAATGGAAGTACCAAAAGGAATGAAGGGTGTACCTATTGCTCTTGTAGTTGCTGGTATATTGGCGTTATCTTTCTTTGGCTTTACAGGATTAGTTTAATATAACACTTCTTCACAAAAATAATTAGTTTTGCGCATTAATTTAAAAGTGCAACTTTGCTTTATATTGTAACAAATGAATCTCAAAAACCTACTTAAATCCATCCTAAATTTACTCCGACTCGATTTAACCAAAAATCTTGAGTATGACAGACTTACGTCAAAAATAATGGGGGGGGGCAATAAAAAAAGATTCAAATTGTATTGATATAGGTTGCCACAAGGGAGAAATTTTAGATATAATGTTAAAGAACTCACCCCATGGTATGCATTATGGTTTCGAGCCTTTGCCATATTTATATAATGAATTGAAAAATAAGTATAAAGATAAAGCTACCATACTACCTTTCGCACTTTCAGATAAAAGTGGCTATTCAACTTTTCAATATGTTAAAAATGCTCCGGCTTATAGTGGATTAAAAATACGCAAATACGATATTGAAAATCCTGAAATTGAGGAAATAGAAGTCGAGATTAAAACTCTTGACGAAATAATTCCTTCAAATATCAAGGTAGACTTCATAAAAATTGATGTGGAAGGAGCCGAACTTGGTGTTCTACAGGGTGGCAAACAATTACTTAAAAAATACAAGCCCATTATTGTATTTGAATTTGGCCTTGGAGCAAGCGACTACTATGAGACCACACCCAATGATATTTTCAATTTCTTAACTTCTGATATTGGGCTACAAATATTTTTACTGAAGTCATATCTAAATAGCGGTAACCCATTAACTCTCCAAGAATTTATAGCTTATTTTCAAACAAATAAGGAATATTATTTCATTGCAAGTGTATAATAGAGAAATTTTATCAAAATAGTTATCTTTGGTCTCTTTATGCAAATTATATGGAGAGTCTACCAATTATCAAATTATCCGACTTATCAGTCTTCCAAAAGAACAAACTGGTATTAACCAATGTGAACCTTGAGATAAATAAAGGCGAATTCATTTATATGATTGGTAAAACCGGAAGTGGTAAGTCCAGCCTAATGCAAATATTTTATGCTGATCTGCCTGTGGAAACAGGAGAAGCAGTGATTTGTGGTTATGATATTAAAACGATAAAACAAAAAAACTTACCTTTTCTTAGAAGAAAACTTGGCATCGTTTTTCAGGATTTTCAACTGCTTGAAGATAGAAGTGTGAAAAAAAATCTCGAATTTGTGCTGAAATCAACTGGATGGAACGATAAAAAACTAATCGAAAATCGAATCCTACAAGTACTTGATGAGGTTGATCTCATTGAAAAACTTAATGTAATGCCTCACCAGCTTTCAGGTGGTGAACAACAGCGAATTGCAATTGCTCGTGCATTATTAAATGAACCTGAAGTTGTGCTGGCCGATGAGCCCACAGGTAATTTAGACCCGGAAACTTCAAACGGCATAATGAAAATTCTATTTAAAATTAGTGAATTGGGTAAAACTGTAATTATGGCAACTCATAATTATAATCTAATTCATAAATTTCCGGGAAGAGTAATAAAATGTGAAGAAGGTGCTCTAATTTGATTTATTATTGAAGATTGATTATTCGAAACCAAAGCATTTTCATTAATTATGAATTCTATATCATAGCTATTGATTTCTTTTATTTAATCAACTCTATGATTTTTTTAACATTACTCCCATTACAATATATCTTACCCAGATTTTTTTTGCGCTCTTCGATAAGTTCTTGTGTAAATTCTTTCCGGAACAATATTTTTATCCTTCGTTTTAAAGACACATGATTATTCGCTACTTCGCATAAGTCATCGAGGTTGCTACCACTTAACATCTTATCATTAACTAAAGAAAACCTGCCGTTATACAGATTATTTAGAAGCTTGAGTTTTAATCCCGTTTTTTGGGCCGTAATCGAAATATTTATGTGAGCATTCTCAATTAATTCCTGTAGTTTATCATCAGTAGGGTTAGCAACCAAATTAATATTTGGCTCATTTTCAATCCTGTTTCTCAATTGTTTTGGAGGATTTAATCCTGCTATTATCAAAGGAAAATTAAGTTCATTAAATACTTGATCTAAAAGAAAATTGACAGCATTTTCATTTTCAGCAACCGATAAATTACCATGATAAAGTACATAATTACCCTTTCCAACTTTACTCTTAATTTCTTTAAATGGATGAAATGCCGGAATATGATCTACCCTACTAAACTCCTTACTAAAGTATGCCTTATCATTCTCAGAAATTGCTAGTATTCTGTCGGCCTTTTCAAGTATTTTCTCATACCGTTTTAATTTGGCCGCTTCATTATAAAAATAATACTTTTTAAATATATCTTTTTCGGCCTTACCCAGATTATAATAATACTCATGTTCGATATTATGAGCCCGAACCAATCTAATTCTTGTTTTCAGTCTGGGCTCTTCAAGCAATGTTGAAGTATGTAAACCCTCCATCAAAATTGGATAATTGTCCTTCATAAGATTTTCAATTAGCCTTTCAGAAGTACGAGTACTTACAATGTAGGGAATACTTTTAAATAGGTGCTTTTTACTTATGTCTCTTTTATAGTATTCAACCTTGTAAAAAGTTTCTTTCATTATAGGATAATGCTCTCGCCCGTATTGAAAACAATGCATATGAACTTTAACACCGCTATCTGAAAGTGCTTTTGCCTTGAAAAATACATCAATAACACCTCCGTAATTTGCTGGAAATGGTATATCAAATGAAATGATATGTATGTGAATATCAGACATATTTGCTATATATCTTTAGGAGGACTTTTTCTTCGTTTTCCCATGTAAGCTCTTTTGCTGCAAAGCTACAGTTTTTTTTCCATTCCTGTATTAAGTCCTGATTATTAAGTATCTGGTTAATTTTTATTGCAATTGTTTTTGGATTATGATCCATAATAAAATCGCCAACTTTATATTTGGTAATAATTTTTTCAATTTCTGGAAGAGGAGATGATAGTACCGGTATTCCTGCCTGAATATAGTCGAATAATTTATTAGGCAAACTAAACTTATAATTCAAATTCGTAGATTTATCAAGAGTTAAACCTAAATCTGCAACAGCAGTATATTCCATCAACTGTTGATATGGCATACGCGGTTTAAAAATGACTCTTTTACCTAGATTAAGTTTTTGTGCCATTGATTTAAGCTTGTCAATAACATCACCACCACCGATTATTAATAGTATAGCATTTTCAATAAGTGGCATTGCTTTCATAAGTTCTTCTGATCCTCTATCCACATTAATACCTGAGCCCTGTAGAATTAACAAAGGTTTATCAACCGGAAGTCCCAATGATTCTCTTGAAACCTTAGGAATTTTTTCTCTCCTTCTAGGTATATTTCTAACAACATTTGGGCGAATTCCATAATCTTGATAAAAAAAATCAGCAATTGAATCATTTACGGTAAGAACATCTACCAGTTTGGGGAATAATTTGCGTTCAATAAATTTCCATACAGCTTGTACTCTCTTCCTATTTACCAGTTCAGGAACTTCTGTAAAATATTCATGGCTATCATACACAAGAGGCGTAGATTTAAATCGACTAATAAGGTAATTTGGCAACAGTGTATCCAAATCATTGGATATTAGCATATCTGCTCTATTAACCAATAAGAAAAAGAAAAGTCTTATATTGAATTCAGCATAAAAAAATGGTCCTTTCTCAAACAATAGTTTCATCCGATGCACTTGATACTCCCGCATATCCATTTCAGGGCTATCGCGCAATTTTCTCCCAACCAACAACACATCACAATTCATCGACGAAACAGTTTGGCAAACCTTGTTCACACGCTGATCCGTAACTAAATCGTTTATTACAGAAACTATAACTCTACTGCTCAATTTTATTGATTGAAAAATGCAAAATTACTGTCTTTTGGTCAATAACTAAGTATTGTCATTTTTATTGCTTCATTTTACTATCTTTGGTCTACCATGATAATTAAGGAAGATTTTTGTTTAGCCCCATTTAATACATTTGGTATTGAAGCTTTAGCATACGAGTTATCAATTATTACTTCGATAAATGAACTAAAGGAACTTTACGTTGCAGGCGAATTAAGTAAAAAATTACTGATATTAAGCAAGGGGAGTAATATACTATTAACCGGCCACTTTAAAGGGTTAGTGCTTCTAAATCAAATTTGGGGAAAAGAGATTGCAAAAGAAGATGATAATCATGTTTATCTTAATGTTTCTTCAGGTGAGTTCTGGCCTAGCCTTGTTGAGTATACTGTCGATAATGGATGGGGAGGACTTGAGAACTTGACAGATATTCCCGGCAAAATGGGAGCTGCACCAATACAAAATATTGGGGCTTATGGAGCAGAATTAAGAGACGTATTTGTAAGTTTAGAAGCATTTGACTTAACTAACGGTAAACTTGTAACCTTCAACAAAGAAGAATGTGAATTTGATTATCGAACAAGTATATTTAAATCAAAATTCAAGAATAGGTATTTTATTACAAGCGTTTTAATTAAACTAACTAAATCACCTATAATTAACTTAAGTTATAAACCATTGGCTGATGCCTTCAAAGATAGAAACATTGAAGAGGTAACTATTTCTGATGTTAGTAAAAAAGTAGCTGAAATTAGAGAATCAAAACTACCCAACCCTGATAAACTTAAAAATGCAGGGAGCTTTTTTAAGAACCCAATTATTGAAATGGACAAATACCATGATCTAAAACTAGAATACGATAATATCCCTTCCTATGCATTAAAGAACAGTACCTATAAAATACCTGCAGCATGGTTAATTGAACAATGCGGATGGAAAGGAAAAAGAGTTGGTAATGTTGGTGTTCATGAAAAACAAGCTCTTGTTATTGTGAAATATGATACTGCCACAGGATTTCAAATACTAGATCTTGCAAACTCAGTCAAAAAAAGTGTTTTTGATAAATTCGGCATTGATTTAGAATTTGAAGTTAATGTAGTTTAGTCTGATCTCCTGTAGATAAAACAACATAAATAACAAGCTATCCTCCTCTCATTTATCTTATTAATGTTACCGATCCACTGGTGGCTGTGTTTCCATCGCCATTGTCAGTGCCCTTCCATATAGTCCCATCTTCAAATACTGCACTTACCCTCCATATATAACTACCTGTGGGCATCTCCTTGTTTTCATAGGTGCCATCCCATCCATCAGCTGGTACTCCATCAACTAGTCTTGTACTCTCAAATAC
>JABMPH010000413.1 GCA_013203805.1 Bacteroidota bacterium
AATGCATAAAGTTTAAAATGCAAGGCCAGCAAGGCCTAATACTACATTATTGTTAATAAAACAGCCAAATTGTTGATAAAACCATTAAAATATTACTAATTTAGTCAAAAAAATTGCTTGATAATTGCTGTAATGCCTTATTCATAGAGGCTTTTGTATTTTAAAGTTTGCTTATAAATCTTGCCAAAAACTCATTATTGATGCCATTTATCTGGGATTGTCAACAGAAAATGAAATATGAATAGTTAAATAATAGGTAGTTTTATCTACATTATTCGAAATGATAATCTTGAATATTTTTAAACCCTCTTAGTAATTCATCGGTTTTCATCCTCTTTTTTCCTGATAATTGTAATTCCAGAATTCTAATAATTCCTGATTTAAGAGCAACGTCAATATAAGTAGACCCATCTGAAATTATTGTTCCTGGGTTTTGATTATTCTCTGAACTTGAAATAATAGAAACTGAAAATATTTTAACAATTATTTCTTTTTTCCTTTTTGAAACAAGTGTTGAAAATGATGCAGGATATGGGCTCAAACCACGTACAAAATTATAGACTTCATCAGGCTTTTTATTCCAATTTATTCGACAGTCCTCTTTATTTAGTTTTGGGGCAGAATATAAAACTTCTTTTTGGTCAATAAAACTCTTCTGATCCATTGGAGTTATACTATTATTTAGGATACAATTAATTGTATCAATAACTAATTCCGATCCCAATACCATCATTTTATCATGTAATGAACCGGCACTATCATCACTACTAATGTTAGTTTTAATCTGTTTAATTATACGGCCAGTATCAATTTGCTCATCAAGAAAGAAGGTAGTAAGTCCGGTTTGTGATTCTCCATTTATTATTGCAAAATTAATTGGTGCAGCTCCTCTAAATTGAGGAAGCAGCGATGCATGAAGGTTAAACGTCCCTAACTTGGGCAACGACCACACAACCTTTGGTAACATTCTGAAGGCAACCACAATTTGAAGATTTGGCTTTAAACTAGTTAACTCCTTAATAAAGCCTTCATCCTTCAGGTTAGTTGGTTGCAATATTTTTAGTTCATTCTTGAGTGCGAATTCTTTAACTGCCGACATTTTGATCTTCCTTCCTCTACCGGCTTCCCTATCAGGGGCAGTAATAACACCTACAACATTATAACCTTCAGTTATTATTGCATTTAATGTGGGGACTGAAAAATCGGGCGTTCCCATAAAAATTATTCGAAGATCTTCTTTTTTCATTATTTTAAAGTGCAGCTTATTATCACCAGTACTAAACTATAAAAATAAAAAAAAACCTGGCATGAATATACCAGGTTCAATTTCTTAAATAGATTATTTCACTATTTTCTCTTCTTTAACTCTTTAACACGTGAGATATTTTTCTCAATACTACGGCCTTCATTACTTTTCCAGTAATTATTCTTAATACGACTGTATGTGGTAATGGCTTTGTCGTACTTACCAAGTAACTCATATACTTGACCGACTTTGAATAAAAATAACGGGGCTGTGAAGCCATTATCATCCATGTTAGCTGCTTCCAAATAATATGCCGCCGCTTTATCCTTATCACCTAATTCCAAATATGCATCACCCATTGCTCCTCTAGCCATGGGGCTAATTAAATGGTCATGAGCATTAAATCCTTCTAGATGATCAATTGCTTGCTCAAAATCTTTTTTCTTAAGAAAAGCTATCCCAGCGTAATAGTTTGCCAGCTTACCTGGTTTTGTCATACCGTATTCGCTACTGATATCAACAAACCCTAAGCTATTTCCATCACCGTAAAGTGCTTTGTCAAGTGAATCAGCCTCAAAATATTGCTGAGCCTGGAACATTTGTTGAGTGGCTTCTTCGGTTTTGGGTTCAAGGTAATATTTGTTATATCCAAAATACCCAAGAATTGCCAAAATTAGTATTACGATTGCAATTCCAATAAATTTTTGATTATTAAAAATAAATTGTTCAGTTTTACTCAGTGTTTCACCAATATTCTCTAATCGCTGATCTCCTGATATTTCTTCGTGTTTTTTCTTAGACATAATTTTTTCAATTTGAGCCTGCAAAAATAGTTTATTCTTCTTAATTATGGAAACACCAGCTTAATTTTTTATTTGCAGGAAGATGCTTATGGTAAACATCTGTAATATAGCGAAGTATATTAAATATTGATGCGAAATGAGTTTTTTTTTAAAGTCAAAGTTTTTAAGTTAATTACAAAGTGCGATGATTAATCAAAGTAGTTTTAATACGAACTAACATTTAATCTGTTATTTTGTGATGTTGAAGATTATTTTTCTTCCTAATTACAAAAACACCTTTAATATTTTCTAATTTTGTGTCCAGAAGCTTGTTTCTTATTTCACCTAAATACTTATATGATTAAAAAAACATCAATAATCGCAATTCATGCTTTAGTATTATTTATTGTATTACCATTTGTTGTTAATGCAGGTTGGGTAATAACCGAAGAAAGTACCGACGTGCATGGAAACAGGATGATACAAACAACCTTTATTCAGAACAATTTTATTCGTCATGAAACACAATCATCCATCGCAATAATTGATTTTAAAAAGAAAATAATCACGCTCGTATTTTCTCAATACAAGGTTTATTGGTCGGGGACAATCCAGCAATTAAAAGAAAATAGTATTTCAGCATATGATAAGCAAATGGAAGAAATGCTAATTGGGTTATCTCCCGTTGACAGAATAGAATTAGACAGTATATATAATGAAATTAGGGCTCAACTCCTTGACACAAATCGAGTTGTAAATAACAATATTGCTGTTTTTGAAACTTCAGAAAATGAAAAAATACTTGAATATAATGCTAGAAAATACAATATAAAACTTGACACTATTATTATTGAATCGGTTTGGCATACTACTGAAGTTAAGCCCTATAACCATGTAGATGTCAATTATATGATTTCGTTTATGAAACAGTTAAATCCAATTTCGGGGCAGGGGAGTATTTCGTATACTGATGAATATATAGAATTGTTAAAGAGTGGAATGCTTTTAAAATCAATTGAGTATTTACCTGATTCTAATCAGCAAATAATTAGAGTTACTAATATTCGGGAGATTAATATTATTGATGATTTTTTTATTCCACCGCCTAATTATAGGGAAGCTTCATTTTCTGACATATTATACCTAATGCCATTACTTGAAGAGGAGGGAAAAGATTATGGTTGGTAGTTTATAGTAGTTATAAAAGTTTATTTAACCACGAAATCAAGCATGCAATCTCCTTCGATAAAAGCCTGAAAATGATCATCTATTGAAACAGAACCAACTCCGGAGGGAGTTCCTGTAAATATGAGATCACCTTCTTTAAGTGTTACAAATTTCGAAACATAAGCAATTATATTGTTAAAGGAAAAAATCATATCTTCCGTATTCCCAACTTGTTTTTCGATTCCGTTTATACTTAGAGAGAAATTTATACTTTTCGAATTATTAAGTTTATCCTTATTAATAAAACTACTCACAGGTGCTGATTGATCGAAGGCTTTTGCTATTTCCCATGGAAGCCCCTTCTTCTTACACTCTGCTTGTACATCTCTTGCAGTAAAGTCAATGCCAATACCAATTTCCTGATAATATCCAGAGGCAAATTTTTCACTTATGTGTTTGCCTTTTTTACATATTTTAATAACGATCTCAACCTCATAGTGAAGATCATTCGAATGTTCGGGATAATAAACAGGATCGTTGTTATTTACAATCGCTGTGTCAGGTTTCATGAAAAATATTGGCTTCTCAGGAACAGGATTATTTAGTTCTTTTGCGTGTTCACTATAATTTCGACCAATGCATATTATTTTCATATCATTTTTAACTTAATATTAGTTAACAGGTTTTTTGTGTATTGAGGGAAATCGGCTTTCATAATCCATGAGTAATATGATTTATCATTTTTGAAAACATCTTCAACAGTCTTCCCTTTGTGCTTTCCGAAATTAAATACTTCTTGTCCCACCTTATTATATATAATTTGACCAATCAAATCGGCATTCCTGTTGTGCATCGAAAAATCGTGTAATTTTTGAATATCGTTGATCACTGGAGTTGATACATTGCCTTCTCGATCAGAATATTCAGTATCGATATATTTATCAAGCTGCGACTCGAGTACTTCGTAGGTAGCTAAAGTGTCGGCCTCAGCCGCATGAGCATTTTCTAGATTTTTTCCAAGATAAAACTTATAAGCGGCATTTAATGTTCGCTGCTCCATTTTCATGAAAATATTTTGAACATCAATTAACCGCCTATTTTTTATTTCGAAATCAACTCCGGCTCTTAGGAATTCCTCCACTAACATAGGGATATCAAACTTAAGGCAATTGTATCCGGCAAGATCACAACCAGTAAAAAAAGTGGCAATTTCCTTGGCCTTTTGTTTAAAAGTAGGTTTATCTACCAGTTCATTATTATTATAGCCATGTATCTTTGATGCTTCTTCACTAATAGGATAATCAGGATTTAGCAGCCAAGTTTTTAAGTCCTTAGTGTCGTTAGTATTTATTCGTAGCACACTAATTTCAACAATTCGATCATTAGTAACATTTAATCCCGTTGCCTCAATATCAAAAAAAGCTAATGGTTTCTTTAGATTTAACTTCATATTAAATATTTGTGTCAGGACTAAAATTTTCTAATAATTCTTTTAACCTTTTAAGATACATACCACCAAGTGCACCATCAACAATACGATGGTCATATGCAAGTGATAGAATCATTATATGCCTGATGCCAATAAAATCACCTTGAGGTGTTTCAATTACAGCTGGTTGTTTACGTATTGCGCCAATTCCTAATATTGCAACTTGTGGTTGGTTAATAATGGGTGTGCCTGTGAGACTGTCGAATGAGCCAAAATTAGTAATTGTAAATGTACCTCCCTGTATTTCATCAGGTTTAAGTTTATTTGCTTTTGCTCTTCCACCAAGATCATTTACTGCTTTAACAACACCAAGCAAACTTTTCTCATCAGTATTTTTAATTACAGGAACTATTAGGTTTCCATTTGGTAGAGCTGCTGCCATACCTATATTAATGTCTTTTCGATAAATTATATTGTAACCATCAAGCGATACATTAATTTGAGGATAGTCGCGTAACGCCTGCGAAGCAGCGTGAATAAAAATAGGAGTGAAGGTTATTTTTTCACCTTCACGTTTTGCAAAACCATCCTTAACTCGGTTTCTCCAATTTACTATGTTTGTTACATCTACATCAATAAATGACGTAACATGAGGCGATACCTGTTTAGACATAACCATATGGTCAGCGATTAACTTTCGCATACGATCCATTTCAACTACTTTATCAC
>JABMPH010000414.1 GCA_013203805.1 Bacteroidota bacterium
AAAACTAAATCTAAATCTAACTTTCACATTCTTAGCCAGAAAGATAATAATTATATCCATCACCTTCAAAGTAAATGGAAGTATTAATTTTATTACATTTACACCATCTGGTAGTATATTCTCTTCACTAATATAATTTTTAATGAAATCAGAACCAACCAACCAAGAATTAAAGAATGAGATAAAGTTGCTTAAAATGCAATTATCTGAAAAAACTATACAATGGGATTATCAACCTTTTTTTGATAATAATGTGGCCATAATACTATTTGTTAATCCAGATAATCAAAATATAATTTTCGCAAATGAATCAGCGGCTAGATTTTATGGCTACACAATTGAGCAATTATGCAACATGAAAATCAGCGATATCCATACTTTAACTTCAGAAGAGATTAAAATTAAAATTGCAGATGCAAGAAAGAAGAAACAAAATTACTTTGTCTTTAAACATCGAACTTCAAAAGGTGAATTACGTGATGTGGAAGTATTTCAATCGAAATTAAAACTAGGTAATAAAGATGTATTCTCAATTATTATACATGACATCACCGCAAGAGTCACAGTGGAAAATAAATTAGTAATCTCAGAAAAAAAATACAGAGACTATTTCGACAAGGACATATCAGGGGTTTATCGTTCTACTCCTCAAGGGAAAATGATTGAATGTAATAATTCTTTTGCAAATATGTTGGGTTATACCATTGAGGAAATAAAACAAATGCATACTTCAAAATTATTTCCCCATATAAATGACAGAAACGAGTTTATTGCTAATATTATTAAAAATCGAAGCCTTGATAATATTGAAATAAATCTTGTTAAAAAAGATGGCGGAATTTTACATTGTTTAGGAAATGCTGTAGGTAGTTTTAATAAAAAAAATGAACTGGTTCAATTTCAGGGTTATATTTTTAATATTACTAAACAAAAACGTATAGAATTAGAGCTAAAGGAAAGTGAAACCCGTTTTAAAAGGCTATTTGAGGATCTTGGAGACGCAGTTTATGTTGCAAAGATTGGAGAAAAAGACAAAGGAAAGATATTAGAGGCTAACTCAGCAGCTGTGAAACAAACAGGATATTCCAAAGAGGAATTACTCCAAATGAATATCATCGATGATTTATTTATTCAAGGATCTGGCAGTATATCAAATGAAGAATGGGATGAAAAGCTCAAAGAGGAAGAAATTATTACAATCATTGAGAAAAAAAGAAGGAAGGATGGGAGCGAATTCTGGACTGAAGTAATTGTAACACCTATTGAATTTAAAGGTCAACCAGCAAGTCTTTCCATTAATCACGATATCACCAACCGCATTGTTGCGAGTGAAGCCCTCGAAGAAAGTGAAAAAAAGTTCCGTGATCTATTTGAGCAATCGGGAGATGCATTTTTAATTATTAAAAATAGAAACTTCATCGATTGTAATATGGCTGTTGTTGAAATGTTGAGATATAAGAATAGAGATGAGGTTGTTAACGTACATCCTTCAGTATTATCTCCAGAATTTCAACCCGATGGCCGATCTTCAGTAGAAAAGGCCGAGGATATGATGAGCACAGCCGTTAATAAAGGAACTCATCGTTTCGAATGGGATCATCTAAAAAGTAATGGCGAGGTTTTTCCTGTTGAAGTATTATTAACAGCAATCTCAAAAGAACCAGGCAATGAAATCATTCATACTGTGTGGAGGGATATAAGTGAACAAAACAAGATAAAAAGAGAAATAATTGAAGCTAAAGAAAAGGCCGAGAAAAATGAAAAAAAGTTCCGGGAACTTTATGAAAAATCGGGCGATGCTATATTTATTGTAGAAAATGAAAGGTTTATAGATTGCAATCAAGCAACTACAGATCTATTCAACTACACTAACAAAGAAGATTTTTATAATTTACACCCATCAGAAGTATCCCCCGAATATCAACCAGATGGTGAGAAATCATTGGACAAGTCGATCAGAATGATGCAGACTTCAGTAAATAATGGAACTCATCGTTTTGATTGGCTGCATAAAAAGAAAAATGGAGAGTTGTTTCCGGTAGAGGTATTACTGACAGCAATCACAACCGATTCAAAAAAGCAAATAATCCATGCAGTTTGCAGGGATATAAGTGAACGTGAGAAAAACAAAAATGAACTTGTATATGCAAAAGAAAAAGCAGAAGAGAGTGACAGGCTTAAATCAGCATTTTTAGCAAATATGAGTCACGAAATTCGTACTCCAATGAATGGCATACTTGGTTTCGCAAGCCTTCTGAAACTTGCAGACTTAAAAAGAGAACAAATCACTGACTATGTAACAATAATAGAAAAGAGTGGTCTCCGGATGCTTAATATAATTAATGATATAATGGATATCTCGAAAATTGAATCCGGACAAATGGAAGTTAATAATGCATACTGCAATGTTAATGAGCAAATAGACGACATATACTCATTCTTTAAGCCGGAAGCCGAAAAAGCCGGATTAGAACTATCAATTAGCAAGGCATTTGAAAACGAAGATGCAATTACATATACTGACTATGAAAAACTACATGCTGTATTAGTTAATCTAATAAAGAACTCAATAAAATATAGTCACTATGGCAGTATTAACTTTGGGTATTTTAAAGTGGATAAGGAGTTAGTATTTTTTGTTAGAGATACAGGTATTGGGATACCAAAGAATCGCCAGGATGCTATTTTTGAACGATTTGTTCAGGCAGATATTGAGGATACAAAGGTTTACGAAGGTGCAGGATTAGGGTTGTCAATTTCAAAAGCATATGTTGAGATGCTTGATGGTAGAATTTGGTTAGAATCGGAAGAAGGAAAAGGAAGCAATTTCTATTTTACAATACCCTATTTTACAAAAACTCCTGACACAAAAGTTGAAGAAGATAAAGTTATTGAGACTCCTGTAAAAGCTAGTTTATTAAAAAATTTGAATATTCTAATAGCTGATGATGAGGTAATTGCCAGCTCTTTTTTACAAATAGTACTTAAAGATTATGCAAATAATATATACTATGCCAAAGATGGTTATGAGGCAATAAACATTTGTAAAAATAACACTAACCTTGACTTAATTTTAATGGATATAAAAATGCCATTGTTAGATGGATACTCTGTAACACGAGAAATTCGTAAGTTTAACAAAGACATTAAGATAATTGCTCAAACGGCATATGCATTACCTGGAGATAGCAGCAAAGCAATTAAAGCGGGGTGCGACGATTATATTTCAAAACCAATTGATAAAGACGAGCTTATTAGTAAGGTTCAAAATCTCTTTTTAGAATAACTATTGATATTAAGTGCATTGCGGGATCGATTTTCTTATTTATTAGTACATACTATCATATGAATAAACAACCATCACGAGCATCTTGAAGATGCTGTAAAGGAAAGGACAACAGAACTAGAGTCTAAAAATAAAGAACTCGACAGTGCCATGAAGGTTTTTGTTGGCAGAGAGATTCTAATTAAAGATTTGCAAAATCGTATTGTTTCATTGGAAAGTGAATAGTAAACCACTTCCCACTAAAAATATAATCATTTTTACAAATTATCAACAAAGGGTATTTAATAAGTTAAAAAAGAGGGCATGAGATTATATAGTTTTAAAAGCATTAGAACACGTTTAACATTTTGGTTTCTGATACTAACGCTGATTCCATTATTAGTAGTGTTGATAATTACGTATTTCCAAAGAGTTGATGCCATTAAAAATCAAACAATTGATAAGCTAGTTGCAATACGCGATTTAAAAGCCGAGCAAATAAATGTGTGGTTAACAGAAAGAGTTTCAGATATGAATACTCTATCGATTGATAACGATATTACCAGTGTTAAAAATTTGTTTGACAATAAAAAGAATGATATTAGTGACACTGAATTACTTCTCAAAATTCAAAACCACTTGGGGAATTATGTAAAAAATTATCCGGCATATAATGAACTATTTATACTAAATCCACAAAACGGAAAGATTGTAATATCAACTCGAAAATATGCTGATGGTGAGGACAAATCAGCAAATGAGTATTTCACAGAACCCATGAAAACACATAGTCTATCAATTAAGGATATTTATTACTCAAACACATTATCTGAAATTTCAATGACTTATTCAATTCCTATTTTTGATACGGAAAATATGGATATAATTGTAGGTATCCTTGTTGCCAGAGTAGATTTAAACAACTCATTGTTTCGATTATTATTCGACCGCGTTGGCCTTGGAAAAACAGGTGAGACATTAATTGTTAACGAGGATGTACTAGCATTGAATATACTACGATGGTATAACAATGCCCCATTAAATCTTAAAATAAAAGCTCTACCAGCCCTAAATGCATCAAAGGGACAAACTGGGGTTATAATAACACAAGATTACAGAGGTGAAGAAGTTCTTGCTGCGTATACCTATATCCCTCAAACCAAATGGGGTTTTGTTTGCAAACAGGATATGAGTGAACTAAATGCACCGATCGATATCATGATCTTGCATTTTATAATTATATTTATAGTTGCTTCATTAATAATTACACTAACTGCCATTAGTATAAGTAAATCTATTTCAAAATCTATAGTGGCAATGAACGTTGTTGCTAAAAAAATTAGAAGTGGAAACTTTTCTATTCGAAATAAAATTACATCACAAGATGAATTGGGTTTGCTGGCATTGGAATTCAATAATATGGCTGACATGACAGAGTCCAGAATAAATGTTCAGCAAGGAATATCACAGATAACAGAAATTATGATTGGAAGAACATCTATGAACGATTTCGGATTGTCATTATTAAAAGAACTCAAAAAAATATCAGGGGCAAATATTTGTGCGTTTTATATATTGAATGAATCCGATCAGTTATTTGAACATCTTGTTTCAATTGGAGCCAATAAAGAACTTTTAGAATCATTTGATGCGAGTTATACAGAAGGTGATTTTGGCAATGCGATCTCATCAAAAAGCATCTACTATTTACAAAATATCCCTGCAAATACAATTTTCAAGTATAAAACAATAGCAGGCACAACCATCCCTAAAGAATTGATTACCATTCCAATATTAGTTGAGAATACAGTAGTGGCAACTATTTCACTGGCTAAAATAAGTAGTTTTAGCATCGATTGTCATGATATAATAAATAAATCTTGGGATAGTATAAATACTTCATACTCTAACTTAATTGCAAGCGAAAGAACAAGAGTTTTTGCTGATCACCTTTCCAGAATAAACAAACAACTTGAGGTAAAATCGAATGAACTTGAAAAGCAAACCTCTAAAATGAAATTACAAGCAGAGGAATTATACAATGCTTCCAGAGAGCTTCAAATTCAAAATATTGAACTTGAATCGCAGAAAATGCAGGTTATGACTGCAAACAAGCTGAAAAGTGAATTTCTTTCTAATATGAGTCATGAATTGCGTACTCCATTAAACTCAATAATGGCATTGTCGAGTGTATTAATTACTGATACCAAAAGCAAACTAAATAAAGATGAAAGCAATTACTTAAGTATTATCGAGCGAAATGGAAAACGATTGCTTAGGCTTATTAACGATATCCTCGATTTGTCAAAAATTGAAGCTGGTAAAATGGAAATAATTCCTGCTTTTATCTCAATTGAAAACCTTATTCAATTAGTAACTGAAAATGTACAATCAATTTCTGACAATAAAGGCATATCCATAAACCTGGAAATCCCCCAGAATCTGCCACGTATCCAAACAGATGAATCAAGGCTACATCAGGTATTAATAAATATTGTTAGTAACGCAATTAAATTTACTGACAAGGGTAGTGTTGATATTATTGTAAAAAATCAACAAAACAATATTGTTATCGAAATAAAAGATACCGGAATTGGAATATCAGAAAATATTCTTCCACATGTTTTTGACGAATTTCGTCAGGCTGATGGAACCTCGTCTCGCAAATATGAAGGAACAGGGCTGGGTTTAGCAATAGCAAAGAAGATGACTGAAATTTTGGGAGGAAGTATTAGTGCTGAAAGCGAGCTGGGGGTTGGATCTACATTTAGTGTTACAATTCCCGTTACTTGGCATGGCAGTCAATCTATCGACAAGCCAATGGTTTCAAGCAATGTATTGATCAAACATACTGATAATACCATTCTTGTTGTTGACGATGATCCGAAAGTAATAACCGATATTTCAAATTACCTGAGCCAATGTGGATATAATACCATATCAGCAACAAATGGTATGGAGGCAATTAAACTGGCAACCAAATATAAGCCCATAGCAATAACCTTAGATATTATAATGCCGGAAATGGATGGATGGGAAGTTCTCCAACAGCTTAAATCAAATACTGAGACTAATAATATACCAGTAATTGTGGTCTCTGTTTCTGAAGATAGAGATACCGGTTTTGCACTTGGAGCAATAAGCTACTTGAACAAACCTATCGATAAAAATTTGCTAATATCAGAAATCAGGAAAATCAATAAATCACCCGGAATAGTAATGATTGTGGATGACGATGAGTTTGACCTAAAGCGAATGGCAGACATGATGAAAGCTCAAAATATATCTACAATTCTTGCAGTTAGTGGGCAGGAATGCCTTGATATAATTGAAAATACAATTCCCGACATTCTTGTCCTTGATTTGTTGATGCCAGATATTGATGGGTTTAAAGTATTGCATCAAATAAAAAACAAACTTGAAACAAAAGACTTACCGGTTATTGTTGTAACTGCCAAGGATATAAACCAAGATGACAGAAAACGATTACAAGGAAATGTTACGTCAATAATAGCGAAAAGTGATTCCACCTCAGAAGATTTATTTACCGAAATTAAAAGAATAATCGATAACATTGATCGCTTTAAAAAACCAAATCAACATAAGTTTAAATCCGGTATAAAAGAAGCACAAGTTTTAAATCAATCAAAACAAAAAGATATATTAATACTTGAAGACAATCCAGATAACATGACCACTATTAAGGCTATCCTAAAGGGGAATTACAACCTTTTGGAAGCAACTAATGGTGAAGAAGGATTGAAATTTATAGAAATCCAAAAGCCTGATTTAATACTACTCGACATGTCACTACCAAATATTAGCGGCCAAGAAATTGTGAGTATACTTAAAGCAGATGATAAAACAAAATCAATTCCCATTATTGCAGTAACTGCCCAGGCAATGATTGGCGACAGAGAAATGATTATGGGTTATGGCTGTGATGGATATGTATCAAAACCCATTAATGCAGTGTTGTTGCTAAGCGAAATTAATAGTTGGCTTAGTAATTAAGCCCCGATGTTAGATAAAATAATTGCAGTTATTAATTCTAAATCGCGTACTAAATAAATAAAAGGATGAAAAAAAGTACTAATGATAATATTTTCAGGAATATACTAGACCATGTTCTCCGAATGTCTGAGAATCCGGGTCAGTTTACTGAACAACTATTACAACAAATTCATTCGTTGTTAGGTGCACGAATTGTTGTTGTTGCCTTAAAAACAAAAAACAATGAAATAAATATTTTTAGTGTATTCCCTGCCGAAAGAAAAATATGGGCAAACCAAAATGCCATAAAAAAACTTGCAGCACAATCTCATTCATCCAAAGAAATTCAATTAATTGAAAACAAAACTTCCAACAAAGCAACATCCTTACTATTAAGAAGTATTGGAGTAGAAAAAGTGATTTCCATTCCCCTAATTGTATCTAGCAAAGTTGAGGGATCAATCGTAATGTTCGACATTATTGGCAAATATAGACCTGATGAATTATTAAATATCCTGGAGGAACTTTCAGAAATGTTTGCACAAACTATACGCAACGCAAGTTTATATAATAATCTTGAATCTAAAGTTGAAATAAGTACAATTGAATTTAAAAAACAAAATGAAGAAGTTGCAGTTCAGGAATCAAATGATAATTCGGGCAATAAATTCCTGGTTGGAATTATAAACGACACTACGGATAGTAATGAAGCTGATGAAGCACTAAAAAAAAGTGAAGAAAAGTTTAGATCATTGGTTACCAACTTGCCCGTAGGTATATTCCGCTCAACTTTAGAGGGTAAAGTATTGTCGGTTAACCCTGCAATGGTACATATATATGGTTATGATTCTGAAGAAGAATTGCTTAATGTTCCTGCACATAAATATTACACCGAAAAATCTCCGCGCGAAAAAATGTTATCTATATTAATAAAAAAAGGTAAACTTCTAAATTATGAGACATTAGAAAACAAAAAAGATGGTTCACTTATATGGGTTTCGGTTAATTACAAGCTCATACATAATAACGACTCTAAAACAGATTATATTGATGGTGTGGTTATTGATATTACAAGCCGTAAACAGGCTGAAGAGCTATTGCATAAGAGTGAAGCAAACTACCAAAATTTGGTGGAAGTAATGCCTGATGGGGTATATAAAAGTACTGACGAAGGAGTATTTATAGATGTTAATACGGCTATGGTTAACATGATGGGTTATGCAAATAAAGAAGAGTTTATGGCCATTGATATAAAAACCGAACTATATTTTGATATTGAGGATCGTGAAAGTGTTACTCTGCAAGAAGATCTCAAAGAAATGAGGGTTTTTAGGATGAAAAAAAAGGATGGTTCTGAAATTTGGGTTGAGGACCATGGGTGGCTAACTGTTGATACTGATACTCAAAAAGTATTTCGTGAAGGAATAATACGCGACGTAACCGAGCGAAAAAGATTTGAAGAAACCCAGAAAATAATCTTGGAAATTTCTCAATTTGCTGATCAAAAAATATCGCTAGTTAGTTTTTTAACCTTTGTGCATAAAAAAGTAGAGACAATGATTCGCTCAAATAATTTTTATGTTGCATTATACGATAAAGATAGTGATACATACACTTTTCCTTATCATAAAGATGAGATTGATAATTATGAATATGATCGTACCTATAACCTGAAAAATGGTTACACTGATTATGTAAGAAGAACAGGCAACAGGAAACTAATTACAGTAGATTTAAAATCTGAAATTTATAAAAAGGATAAGGTAATTGGATATGGTGAAGTTCCTTCTGTATGGTTGGGAGTTCCATTAAGATTGGAACCCGAGAGTGAGGCAATTGGAGTAATTTCAATACAAGATTATCAAAATCTGGATGCATATAGTGAACTTGAAATGGCTTCATTAGAAATAATCGCCAATAATATCGGTAAGTTCATCCAACAGGTTAGTTACTTCAACGATCATAAGAGGGCCAAGGAAAAAGCAGAAGAAAGCGACCGCTTAAAATCAGCATTCCTTTCAAATATGAGTCATGAAATACGTACTCCGATGAATGGGATTCTTGGGTTTTCATCTTTGCTAAAACAAACAGGACTTACTGGCCAAACAAAGGATACATACTTAAAAATAATTGAAAAAAGCGGCGCTCGAATGCTAAGTACCATAAATGATATTATAGATATTTCGAAAGTTGAATCAGGACAAATGAAAATTTCCATATCAGAAGTCGAAATAAACGAACAAATCGAAAATCTTCATGCATTTTTCAATCCTGAAGCTATAAAAAAGAATATTCAGCTTTCATATATAACTGGTTTAAAAAGACATGAATCAATTATTAAAACTGACCTTGATAAAGTATATTCCATTCTAACCAACCTCATTAAAAACGCAATAAAATACTCACACGAGGGAAAAATTGAATTTGGATATAAAATTGTAAATTTTGAGAGTGAATCTTTTCTGGAGTTTTTTGTTAAAGATACTGGTATTGGAATCCCAGCAAACAGACAGAGCGCTGTTTTTGAACGCTTTGTACAATCCGATATTGAAGACAAACATGTTTATGAAGGATCGGGGTTGGGTTTAACAATTTCAAAGGCCTATATAGAAATGCTTGGGGGTAATATTTGGATGGAATCTCAAGAAGGGATTGGCTCACAGTTCTATTTTACAATTCCATATATCCAAAGTGAGGAAGCTGTACCTAAAAGTAAATTTGTGAAAACAGAATCTACAACAGTTCCTCAAAAAATGAAACTAAAAGTACTTATTGCTGAAGACGATGAGTTCTCCAATACCCACTTATCAATTTTATTGAAAGATATAAGTAAAGAAATTTTGCATTGCAATAATGGTAAAGAAGTAATTTCAGTTTGTATAGATAATCCAGATATTGATTTAATTTTGATGGATATTAAAATGCCAATCATGGATGGTTACGAAGCTACACGACAGATCCGAGGATTCAACAAAGACATAATAATTATTGCTCAAACTGCATATGCACTTATCGGCGATAGAGAAAAAGCACTAGAAGCTGGTTGTAATGATTATATCACCAAACCTATCGACAAAATGGAGCTCTATAATAAGGTCTCAAATTTGTTCATTTAAGAATATAAATAAGAATTATTCATCGAATCATTCAGAGATAAAAAAAAATACAATAAACATAAATACTAATGAAGAAAATTCTAGCTATAGACGACCAAAAAGACAACCTCACAACTATCAAGGCTGTATTAGAGAGTCAATTGGCAGGCATTAAGATATTAACAGCGCTTTCAGGTGCTGAAGGAATTGAAATTGCAATTAAGGAACAACCCGACACCATTATTCTGGATTTAATTATGCCATTAATGGATGGCTACGAAGTATGTACAAAACTTAAAGAAAGTGAATTAACAAAGCATATTCCAATTATAATGCTTACTGCCATTAAAACTGATGCTAACAGTAGGATAAAAGGATTAACACTTGGCGCAGATGCATTTTTATCAAAACCGATTGATGTACTAGAATTATCTACTCAGGTAAAGGTAATGCTACGAATAAAAGAAGCTGAGGATAAACTAAGGGATGAAAAAAGCATACTGGAAAAACTGGTTGACGAACGCACCGCTAGCTTGTATGAGAGTGAGTTATATTATAGAACATTAATTGAAAACAGTAGTGATGTAATAATAATAATAGATAGAAATGGAAAATTGGTATTTGAGAGTCAGTCGTCTGATTTAAATACCGGGTATAAAACAGGTGAATTGTTGGGGGAAAATATTTTTCGATTAATACACCCTGATGATTTGGAGCATATTTCAATGCTATTTAGGGAGATTATCAAAAAACCACAAGGAATTGAAAATGTAAATTTCAGGATCATACATAAGGATGGAAGCATTAAGAGCATTTCAGGTACTGGGAAAAACATGCTACACTTTCCTAAAATTAACGGAATAGTTGTTAACTACCGGGATGTAACTGAACACACTAAGGCAATTAATGCAAAATCGGAAAGTGATCGAAAATTAAATACACTTATTAATAACCTTAAAGGAATAGCCTATAGATGTATGAATGATCGCAATTGGACAATTGAATATTTAAATGCTGGATTTGAAGAAATAACAGGTTATAAACGTGAAGATGTAATTAATAATAAAAAAATGTCTTACAGCGATATCATCGATCCAGAAGACAGAGATAGAATATGGACAGAAGTACAATCAGCAATTGCGAAAAAAGAATCATTCGAGTTAAATTATAAAATCAAAACAGCATCAAATGATATTAAGTATGTATTGGAAAAAGGAGTGGCAATCTATTCTCAAGACAAAATAAACATAATTGGTTTAGAGGGTTTTATAACTGATATCACAACACAGGTTAGCATCGAAAAGGCCCTAAGAGAAAGTGAAAATAATTTTCGAATGCTTTTCAATGCGATGACAGATGTAGTGCTGGAATTAGATTATGATGGTCGATTTATCAATATTGCACCTACTTCGCAAGAGCTATTGTATTTACCGTCAGACGAAATGATTGGCCATACATTACATGAGGTGTTTCCACAACCAGAAGCTGACATTTTTCTTGAATTTGTAAGGAAGTGCATAGATGAAAATGAAATTAAGAGTCTAATGTATTCTTTGGTTATTAACGACACAACAAAATGGTTTGAGGGAAGGGGCATTCCCAAATCCACCAATAGTATTCTTTATATCGCCCGTGATATCACAATGGCTAAAAAATCGGAAGATGAACTTAGAAAGCTTTCATCAGCTGTAAAACAAAGCCCTTCAGTTATAGTTATATCTGACATTGAAGGAAAAATAGAATATGTAAACCCAAAATTTACTGAACTTACAGGGTATGAACCTGAGGAGGTTATTGGTTTAAAATCAAGTATTCTTAAATCTGGACATCAAACACTTGAAGAATACAAAGTGCTTTGGGATACTATAATTAGGGGTGATGAGTGGAAAGGCGAATTCCATAATAAGAAAAAGAATGGTGAATTATTTTGGGAAGAGGCTTCCATATCACCTATTATCGATGAAAATGGTAAAATCACAAATTTTATAAAGGTAGCCGAAGATATTACAGAACAGAAAAAGGCAAAAAAGGCATTACAGGAGAGCGAATATAAGTATCAAAAGCTAATTGAAACATCCTCCGAAGGATTCTGGCTTATTGACACAAAAGGAGTAACGCTAGATGTTAATTTAGCGTTATGTGAAATGTTAGGCTATCCCCGGGAAGAAATTATTGGCAAAACTCCATACGACTTCGTGGACAATGAAAATACTGGAATATTTAAAGAGCAAATAGTGATAAACAAAGAAAATATGAAATATGCCTAAAAACGAAAAGCGGAAACTGTATTCCCACATTATTTAATGCTACATCAATTTCAGATAATGATGGAAAATTTGCCGGCTCATTTGCTTTTATAACTAATATAAGTGAGAATAAACGAGCAGCTCAACTTCAGAAGGTACTTTATAATATTTCAAATGCGGCCATATCCTCAGGTAATTTAAATACACTAATAGCCTTAATTCAGGAAGAACTTGGCAAAATAATTGATACAACTAACTTTTTTGTGGCACTATATGACGAGGAAACCAATATGTTATCCCTACCTTTCTTTTCTGATCAAAAGGATAAAATGGTATCAATACCCAGTGGGAAATCCCTAACGGATTATGTGATCAGAACTCAAAAATCATTACTTGCTAACAGAAAAGACAAAGCAAAGCTTGAGGAGTTGGGTGAAATTAGGAGGATAGGTTCTGACTCTAAAATCTGGCTCGGAGTACCCTTAAAAATAGAAAATGAAGTTATTGGTGTACTGGTAGTACAAAGCTATACCGATGAAAATGCATTTAATAAGTCGGACATGAAAATGCTTGAATTTATTTCGGAACAAGTTAGTATTTCCATCAATAAAAAGAAAGTTGAAGAAGGCATGATCTCTGCTCTTGAAAAAGCTACCGAATCTGACAGATTAAAGACCGCATTCCTGCAAAATATTAGTCATGAAATACGTACTCCAATGAATGGGATTATGGGATTCACAGGATTATTAAAAGATACCACCCTGAGTGGCAAGGAACAACAATCGTATTTGGATGTGATATTAACAAGCGGACATAGAATGCTAAATACTCTTAACGATCTTATGGATATGTCGATGCTTGAAACCGGTCAGGTTAAAATGAATATTAGCACTATAAATATTAATGATGAGCTTAGCATTCTTTATAGTTTCTTTAAACTTGAAGTTGAGAAAAAAGGAATGCTGATAAACTTCGAAACTGCACTACCAAATAATGAAGTAGTTATTAAAACTGACCGTGAAAAACTTTTCGCCATACTAACAAATCTTATTAAAAATGCCATTAAATATAGTCATAAAGGGAATATTAATTTTGGATATGTACTAAAGGGCTATTTCCTTGAGTTTTTTGTGGAAGATACGGGTATTGGTATTCCTAAGGATAGGCTAAAAGCAATTTTTGACAGATTTGTACAAGCTGATATAGAAGATATTAAAGTTTATGAAGGTTCCGGTCTGGGTTTATCAATCTCAAAAGCATATATTGAGTTAATTGGTGGTGAAGTTTGGGTTGAATCGATAGAGGGGAAAGGATCAAAATTTTATTTTACAATACCCTATAATCCCGAACCGATACCAATGGAATTTGATGAAACTGAAATAACAGAAATAAAATCTTCATTTCAACAAAAACATTTAAAAATACTAATTGCTGAAGATGAAGAAATTGCGTTTGATTATTTACATATTGTTCTTGAAAATTCCGGCACTGAATTAATAAATGCTAAAAATGGAGCTGAAGCCGTGGATGTTATGCGAAAAAACCCGGATATAGATTTAATACTTATGGATATAAGAATGCCTATTATGGATGGTTATGAGGCAACACATAAAATAAGGAGTTTTAATAAGGACGTAGTTATAATTGCTCAAACGGCTTATGCGTTGGCTGGCGACAAAGAGAAAGCTCTTAATGCCGGTTGTAATGATTATATATCAAAGCCAATTAACAGAACTAAATTATTGGAATTGATTAACAAATATTATAAATAGTGGAAATAAAAGAGTTTACCATCTGAGCATGTGAACTTGGATTGCACCAATAGGGCGCTTTATTTTATTAAGTATTTGGAATGGAGTGTTGGAGTAATGGACTTGGGAACAGTTTTGCCAATGGTTATACAAATGAAATATTTATAAAACCGATTATTTAGTTACTTTTGCCAGCTTGAAAATTACAGTATGCAAATAGGGAAAAACCAACTAATAGTAGGAACAATTGCCATTAGTATTTCTGCAATCTTATGGGGTTTTGATGGTGTGGTTCTAACTCCCAGGCTTAACAATCTTGATGTTGGCTGGGTAGTTTTTGTTCTTCATATTATTCCTTTTTTGTTGATGAACGTTTTTCTGTTTAAGCAGTATCGTAACCTCAACACATTCATAAAACAGGATTACATACTATTTCTTCTGGTGGCAATATTCGGGGGAGCCATTGGTACAATTTCAATTGTTAAAGCTTTATTTCTAGTAAATTTTCATCAGCTATCTGTAGTAGTTCTTCTTCAAAAACTACAACCAATTTTTGCAATTATCCTTGCCGCAATATTGCTTAAAGAAAAGATAAAAAAGCACTTTGCAATATGGGCATCGTTGGCAATTATAGCAAGTTATTTTCTAACTTTTGGGTATTCACTTCCAAATATAAAGATGGAAGATAATACCATACAAGCTGCATTGTATGCATTACTTGCCGCATTCTCTTTTGGTAGTTCAACAGTATTCTCAAAAAAAATATTACATAACCATAACTTCATTACAGCTACTTTTTTTAGGTATGGTTTTACCAGCTTAATTTTACTTGTATATGTATTAATTTCAGGAAGCTTTGCTCAATTTGAAATAACTACTCCTACAAACTGGATATACTTTGTTATAATAGGTCTAACTACCGGATCGGGAGCCATATTTATATATTACTATGGATTACGCAGAGTTAAAGCCATTGTTGCAACCATTAGCGAACTATTGTTTCCTGTTTCGGCAATTCTGTTTGATTACCTGTTCAACGGAAGTATGCTCTCACCAGTACAATTAATAAGTGCAGTTATTATGGTTTTCGCCATCATTAAGCTTAATAGCTAGTATATTTTTAAACAATCATTTTCCTTCCTTGCAATGTGTATATATTTTTCTTATCTTTATCATTAATTAATTACGGTAAAACGGATAAATTAATAAGCTATAATAATAAGAGTTTAACTTAAAATATGATACTATGTCAGACGATTTAAAATTAGTATACACCGGATCGAGAGTAGAAAGCCTTTTTTTAGAGGAGATGCTTGTGGAAAATGAAATAGGTGTAATCCGTAGAGATACACTTAGTTCAAGTGTACAGGCAGGTTGGGCAAATGGATCACCTGAAGATGCTGTAAGAATATTCGTTGATCCACATAATTTTGAAAAGGCAAAGAAAATTCTGGATGATTACTTTGCGTCTCGTGATAATGGTTAATTGCTATATTAAGATGATGAAAATCATTACTGATAATTGTATCTACAGTTGATGGATTCAGTTGTTTCACCAAACTATATTCGGGATAATGAAATAGTTAGCTCGTCCGATTTTAACCATGAGCAAATTAATAATGGTATTGTTATCTACGAAGTTATAAGAGTTTGTAATGGTATACCTCTGTTTCTGGAAGCTCATATTGACAGATTTATTTTTTCAATTAATAAACTTGGGAGAAAAAATAATATTTTGATATCTACTATAGCATCTCGAATTAGTACCCTGATCAACATAAATAATCTTTCCATTGGAAACATAAATTAGAACTTGGAGTATATGAATTATTGCTAGTAGATGAAAATGGATTTGTAACCGAAGGAAGTAAATCCAATATTTTCTTTTTAAAAGAGAATACATTAATTACACCTAAAACTGAACAAGTACTTCCCGGAATTACCAGAATGAAAGTAATTCAAATTGCAAGAAGAATGGGTATTAAACTATTGGAAGAGAAAATTAGCAATAAATCTCTAAAGTTATACGAGAGTGCATTTATTAGTGGTACTTCGCCAAAAATTCTACCCATCCGAAATATTGATGAAATCCAATTTAATACTAAGAATGATACAATTAAGAAAGTTATGGACGAATATGAATTAATGGTATCTAATGATATACTATTGTTTAATTGGGATAATTATGACAATGTATTACCTAACAAGTAGTTATTAAGATATTTTCAGCATCTCATTTTTATGTAATTTTACACTATTAAGTCAATTCAATAAAATGCATCAATTAAAAACATTATCAAAATATTCAAATAGTGTACTCATCATTATTATTATACTTTTAATTCCATTTTCGATGATGAGTCAGAAAAAAATACCTGATGATTTTTGCATAAGTAATGATGAATTGAAACTATTTGACAGGATTAACCTCTTGCTTGTTGATTACGACAAAACCCAATTACAGCTGTCTTCTTCACTTTCTTATGTTGCGGAAGTTCATATAAACGATCTGCAAAACAATCATCCTGACACCAGCATTTGTAATCTATCAAGTTGGTCGGATAAAGGCACATGGACTCCATGTTGCTATAATAAATATGTACACAATCCTGATTGCATGTGGGACAAACCTAATGAGTTAACGCCATACCCCTATCGTGGTTATGAATTGGTTACATATTTTGAAGATGGATTTAATAATGACTCAGTTATAAATCTTTGGTCTGATTCGAAGGAAGTATTGGATATGTTTCTCACACAAGGTGATTATTCACAAAAGAAATGGGTTTGCGGTGGACTATCCATTGGACAAAACTATGTTTCACTGTGGTTTGCTCAAAGAAAGGACACACAAAAATCGGCGATAGTTTGTGAGAATGAACAAAAGAGTAATGATAGCATACCATTAGTTATCGCCAATAATAGCTCGAATGTTTATTACTTAATATTTGGTAGTTTTCCAAATATGCATGATGCTCGTGAGGCTCTTAAAAAAGCCAAAGCCGACGATTTTAAAAAATCAGATATTCTTGCCAAAAACAACAAATTCCGTATTTATTTAAACAAGTATAGTAGTTTAAAAGAAGCCCTATACGCAAAACAACAATTGCCCTACGCATACCGCGAGGCATGGATACTAAAAGACTAAATACCAGAATTTCATATGGAAAGTACGATCAGTTATATAATAATTATTGTAATTGTAATTCTGTCGATTACGGTATACAATTATAAGAAGAAACAAACTCGCCAGTATTTGCTTTCGGTACAGCAGTTTCCTGAATTAAATTTTGAGATAAAAATTCAAAAACACCTTGGAGTTATAAATGCAATACTTGTAGTTGTTTATCCGAAAAAAGATTTAATACTAGCAGATATTAAAATAGAGCTAATATCTGCAAAAAGAGAATTCAATTACTATTCACTTGATTATATGATAGTTAACACCATACTCCCGATTAATATTGTGAAAAATAAAAAGATAAAATTTGAAATTCCCTTTGAATCATTCAAATCGTTATTGGCAGATGGGGAGCATCCATTCCGTACTTTTCGTTTTTTAGTAACTTCAAATATCGACAAACCCTATAAATCACACGAAATGGGGTTCAATAAGAAATGGGTCATTTATCGGCCTGATACCGGTAGTTACAATTAAAGAACCACCATCATGAAGGTTGATTTGGATTTTCAAATATTACTCTGCCATTAGCTCTCTTGCTACGTTAAGTGCAGTTTCCGTAACATTCTCACTACTTAACATAGTAGCCAACTCTTCAACCCTACCCTCATTACTTAATAAACTTATTGTAGTAACCGTAGTATTGTTATTTGATTGCTTATATACTTTGTAGTGAAAATCAGCTTTAGAAGCGATTTGTGGTAAATGTGTTATTGTTATAACCTGATGATTGGCAGCCATCTTTTTAATAATTGACCCAACCTTTCCAGCAATATCGCCTGAAACTCCCGAATCAATTTCATCAAATATCACAGTTGGAAGCATTTGCTGCTGATTAATTAATGATTTTACAGCTAACATTAATCTCGACAATTCCCCTCCCGATGCAATTTTGCTAATCTCCCCTTTCTCAACACCAAGGTTAGCGTTAAAAAGAAATTGTACTTTATCAACTCCTGAACTAGTAAAAGTATGTAATTTTTCAATTTTTACAGCAAACCCTGCATCTTTCATCCCAAGCTGAATAAGTATTTTCAGCACAGAGTCAGAGAAATTGCTACTACTTGAAGTCCGAAGTTTATTGAGCTCGTCAGCTCTTTCAGTAACTACCTTTTCTTGAATCGTCAACTGCTTTTTAGTAACCTCAATTTCGTAATCAAGAGTGTGGATATTCTGGAGTTTCTCATCATATTCATTTTTTAACTCAATTAACCCTTCAACTGTTGAAACATGGTGTTTCTGAAATAACCTGTATACCGAATTTAGCTTATCGTTAACCAATTCAAGTTCCACTGGATCAAAATCCTCATCTCTATTTAACGACTCAATTTCTACTGCAATATCCTCTAGTTCAATCAACAAGCTTCTAAGCCGATCGGTTAACTCACCAGCCCCTGTTAAATATGATTGTATTTTCCCAAGTGTTTTGGTCAGATTAGTCAAATTTCCTATTAATGCAAATTCATCACTATTAAGAATCGAATCTGCATCTGCTAAGGCAATTTTTATTTCTTCAGCATGTTCAAGAAACCTGACTCTTTCTTCAAGTTCTTTAACCCTATCCACATCCAATGTAGCATCGCTAAGTTCCTCAAATTGAAACTTGAAATAATCCTCATCTTTTTTCGCTTGATTGTTTATATCAACAAGCTCAGAAAGCCTAATAACTAATTTGTGGTAGTTATTAAAATCACTTTTATATTGTGATATAACATTAGGCTTATTAATAAAATCATCCAATACCTCAAGCTGAAAAGATGAATCTTGCAATTGAAGAGTTTGATGCTGTGAGTGTATATTTAAAAATTTGTTGCCCAGATAAGTAATTAATTTTAAGCTAACCGGAGAGTCATTTATAAATGCTCTTGATTTCCCCGAAGGAAGTAACTCGCGCCTGATTATTGTTTGATTCTCATAATCAAGATCATTATTGATAAAAAAATCTTTAATTTGAAGTTTTCCATTATCAAATACGCCCTCAATTATACATTTCTTTGATTTATCCCTAAGAACTGATAAATCAGCTCTGCTCCCTAAAATTAATGATAATGCTCCCAGTATAATCGATTTTCCCGCACCGGTTTCACCGGTTATAACCGAAAAGCCACTGGTAAAATCAATTTCCAGCTTTTCGATCAATGCATAATTAACTATGGATAAAGTTTTTAACATACTTATTTCTTCTTATCGGGAAACTACAAATCTAAGAAAAACACCAATAAAACAGGTTTTGTAATACCAATTTAAGAAACTGTCTAAGTATTACATATTAATAGCTAAATTACGAAAAGTATCGCCCCTATGCTCAAAATTATGAAACTGGTCGTAACTGGCAGCGGCTGGTGACAATAAACATATTCCCCCTTTGCGTGAACTCTCAGCAATTATACGAAAGGCATCTTCTATTGATTCGGCTTTAAAAAGTAGTTTTTTGCTCCTGCCGATAATTAGTTCGTACATTCTGTCGCCTGCTTTTCCAAGAAAAATAATCCTTAAAATCCCTGACTTAACTAAAAAGTCTGCTAAACTGCTATAATCAAGTCCACGGTCAAAACCTCCCAAAATTATTGTTTCTACATTTTCCAGAGATTTAACCGCAGCAATTGTTGATTCAGGAACTGTTGAAATACTGTCGTTTACAAAGGTCATACCTCCAAACTCGCCAATAAACTCAAGACGATGTGGTAAACTTTTAAAACCACTAAGGACGTTAACTGCTTCATCAATGTTAACACCAATTTCTAAAACTGCATGTAATGCGGCTTCAATATTTGCCAAATTATGAGCTCCAATTAAGGGCAGTCCAATATTTTTTGAAGCAAAACCAAAATGATCAACAGCATCAATAACAACTATTACATTATGCTCAATATTAGGTAATAGCCCCAATAATGAACTATGAACAATAAAGGTATCTTCTTCAGTTTGATATTTATATATATTATGTTTTGCCTTTCTATATTTATCCAGACCATCAAAATAATCAAGATGTTCGGGAAATATATTTAACAATACCGAAATATGCGGTGATGAACGTACATATTCAAGTTGGTGAGCCGAAAGTTCATATACAATAACCGAATCCTCCTGAATATCACCTATCATTTCAAATGCCGGAATCCCGATATTCCCCAACAAAACAGCATTCCAATCTGTTGCATCAAGAAAATGTTTAATCAAACTGGAAGTAGTGCTTTTTCCCTTAGTTCCGGTAATACCGATTGTTTGGTGTGAATAACGTTGCAAAAATAAATCCGTTTGGGAGGTCAACTTACTTACTATATCCACACTAACATTATTAATTTTTACCCCGGGTGATTTTATTATCAGATCAAAATTGCTCAAAGAATCCTGATATTCTGTTCCCAAATAGAGATTTACACTGTTATCCGTCAAAATATTCAGGTCATTACCAATTTCAACATTTAAATCAGCAATACTGAGCTGCATTTCAGGAAAATATTCTCTAATTGTCCTATAAGTCGATCTGCCCTCGCGTCCGAAACCCAGAATTAACACTTTTGGGTTATTATCAAATAAATCACCAAGTAGCTTAATCATTTAATCCATCTTTAAGAATTGACTCGTACCTTTCCTGTAGCAAATGTTCGGTATTATACTCGGACATCAGGCGACGAAATTCGTTAATTTTATTTTTCAAATCTATATTTTTAAGTAATACAACGTCATTAAAATTGTTATCTGAATATTTGGCTAATGCAGCCATAACTTCATCAGGAGTTCCTACACACTCAAAAGGTTTTATATCAGCAATTCCTGTTAACTCTTTAAAGATATCCTCAAGTGTAGAATCATTGAGCATATCTTTTCCAAAAATATTTTTCAGAACTGCAACCTCAACAAACGGGCTCAAGATTATAAATGTAAACAAACATTTAGGACACATCCCACACCAGCTATCGGTACTACTTCCAACATTGCAGCTCCTAAATCCATTAAAATGCTGTGGAAATCCGGAAAACAGTTTTGCAATTTGAAGCTCATTTACAGGTCGTAAAAAACTAAAGTAGCTAATATTAGGATTAAGATATTTCTTTACATACTGATTAAAATCATCTTCGAACTCAAATGATTTTGAATATTGATGATTTATTTTTGAGCCTGGAACCGTACTTTCGTTTGCACTACTTTCATTGGAAAGTGCGATATTTGAAACTCCGGCAATAACACAGGATAAAACCCCTGTAAATGCCAACAATGCAGAGAAAGGAGTATGTCCATTTAAGAATCCCTGAGAATTTAATTCGAGCAACTTACCATCAATTTTGCGTAGGACAATAACTGATTGGTTTTCATCAAATCCGGCAGTTTCGATTGTACGAATGCTTGCCTCACGCGGATTCACAATCATTGGGATTACTTTCACACCTTTATTTTTCAGCAGCTCAAGTGTAACAACCGAATCCTTTCCTCCACCAATTGGAATTATTACTTTATTATCGTCAAGTTTTGTTGACGAAACACCCAGTCCTACTCCTTGGGAAGAAATTGACATAAATACATCCTGATCAGTCTCAATTCCGTTAAGGTAAAAGAATTCGCCGAGACCATTGAAATAAAGCTTCTTCCACCATGCAATTTGTTCTTCGTTAAGTTTGTGTGGTTTAATAATAACTCTTGGTGAACATGCAGCCTTCCAATAACTTATTAGCTCAACCATTCCTATATGAAAAACAAAATTAGCCAAAGCAGTTTTATCTTGGTTAACCAAGTAAAAATCCCTACTAGGAATGGTAATTGTGGGCTTAAACAACACCTTACCGGATAGGTTAAAACAAAACTCTGCAACCAAGTTCCCATTTATAAAAGAAAATGAATAACTTTGGTATTCAAAAAATAAATAATCCTTACGTAGTTTAAGGAAATGTTGATGATTATTTTTAAGAGTCAAATTATTGGTATATTTTTTGTTATAATATTTTGTAAAAATAATTGTTTTTAACAGAAAAAAAGAAATCGAAATGAGTGGAGTTGATAAATTTGTTAAAGTAACCAGTAATAACCTACGACCTGCAAAGGGAAGATTGTTACTATCAGAACCCCTTATGGGTGATTTTTACTTTGGCAGATCAGTTGTTCTGCTAGCCGAACATAACGATGAGGGCTCATTCGGTATTGTATTAAACAAGCCTGTAATACAAGAATTTAATGAAGTAGTTAAGGACTTCCCAAAATTTGAGGGGCAGTTATTTATAGGTGGACCCGTTGAAACAAACAGCTTATTTTTCATACATACTGTTGGCGATATTGTTGAAGGTTCTCTTGAAATTGGATCAGGAATTTATTGGGGTGGTGATATCGATATTATTAAGGAAATGATATTATTAAACTCAATTACGCCAAATGATATCAGGTTTTCAGTGGGTTATTCGGGATGGTCGCCCGATCAACTTAAGAATGAACTAAAAAGAAATTCATGGGTGGTATCAAAAAATCTTGACAAAGATATCCTGAAAATAAAGCCCGAAGTTATGTGGAAAAAGTTACTTGAACCTCTAGGCGATGACTACAAATACTGGCCAAAATTCCCTCCTGATCCAGGATTGAATTAAACTCAAAACCCACAACTCAAAACTCACAACCCAAAACCCACAACCCTAATCCTCCAATATCCTTCCCATTGTTCCAACTACTATCTTCATTTCAAAAGTTTTATCATGAAGTGTATGCTCTTCCCACTTACGTTTGTAAACCAAAAGCAAATTAGTCTGTCCATCAGCAATTGTCTGAAACTTAAACGTGTACATTCCTGCTGAGCCAATTCTATCACTGCTGGCTTTATATACCGGATCGCCAACCTGTTTGATAACAGTTGAGTCGAATGAAACAACCTGCCAAGTATATCCCGTAGATGGATTACCCGATAATTCTATCTCAAAAGGATCATCATTACCAAGGTTTACCGAGGATCCACTATTTTCAATAGTAAAAGGACCAACACATGAAGAAACGATAACTCCAGAAAGTAATAATACGGTTAATTGAAAAATAGTTTTCATAGTTGTTATTTTTTAGAAGATCGTTGAGAAAAAATTCTGAATTACATTAGGCACGAGTATTATGGTAAGAACAATTCCAAATATAGCACCCCAAAAATGAGCATTATGACCAATATTGTCAACACCCTTTTTACCCATATATGCAGAATAAATCAGGTAAGCAATTCCAAAAACCCAAGATGGTAATGGAAAAGGTATCGGAAACAGAAAAATACTTCCAGAAGGATATACTAGTATACTTGAGAATACTACTGCCGAAACCGCACCAGATGCGCCCACTGCATTGTAGTAGATATCATCCTTATGTTTTTTAAAATCATATAAGGTCGAAAATAATATTCCACCAACATATAATAAAGCATAATACAAATATCCAATGGTTCCAAAGCTTACCAGAAATGATTGTTCAACAACCCCTCCAAATGAATACAATACATACATATTGATTATCAAATGCATCCAGCCGGAATGCAAAAGAGCATAGCTGAAGAACCTATACTTCTCACCTGAGTGCTTTATTTGATACGCATTAAACTTCAGATTGTTAGAAAGGTCAATATTATTAAATGCGCTTATTGATATAAAGCCTGTAATTGCAATTATTACAAAAGTAAGTATCATTCGCTTAAGGTAGTTTCAGTTGTTTGTTTAGCATCTTTAGTATGATCAATTTCGGAGCCTAACACACTATGTGGAATAGCATAAACCAACAACATTGCTATAACAGCAAGAGTTGGCCATAGTTTATTTTCCGGTTTCTTTCTTAGTACAAACCAGGCTATTACCCAAAAAATAAATACAAATAAGGTTTTATTATCCGTTAAATCGTGACCAAATGGCCATCCAGTCCAGTAAGCATCAAAAGCATATTTTTGTACAATTGGTCCAAGTATCAAACCTCCAATAAATAAAGTAATTGCAACAACTCCTGTATAATATCTAGTATCAACTTTTCTGAAGAAAATTTCCAAGCCAACTCTTAGGGCAAATAGTAACGAAACAAACATAAAAAATATATGCGGTATGAGTATTGCTCTGGGCACTGCTCCTTTAAATCTGATTACAACTGGTTCTTCATTAATTACATATGTTTTACCATTACTACGAAGCACTATTTTATATTCAACTTTACCGGCAGCAGGCTGATTGGGTATGGTTCCAACTAACTTCCCATTTTTCCGAACCATATCTGTTGTCATCCAATCATCGTAACTCTTAAAACGTTTCTGAGTTATGGTTCCTGATATTTCATTGTTTTCAATTTCAATTTCAACAAGAGCGTCCTTATCTCCACCAAAAGTTCGAATCAGCTTATATTTTATAAGTTCATCGCCAATACTTATACTACCGTTTACCGGATACGTCGGCCCAGTTGATCGTTGATAAATAACCAATCCAACTGTTAGTACAATGGCGATTATCCATAGAAGAGTGTTTTTTCCTTTATTACTCATTATTAGTTTATTATATTAATTATTAGTTTTTACAGCATCGTAAAAAAGCTGATGAATATTTGTTCGTATATCCAATTCCATTAATAAGTTATTGGCCATATCAGGGTGAACACGATTGCACAAAAATACATAAACAAGTCCATTCTCAGGATCAGCCCAGGCATATGTGCCTGTAAATCCAGAATGCCCAAAACTTGACGGTGATGCATCTTTGCAATTTGTTCTATGTTCTTCATATACAAGTAGCGGTTTATCGAATCCTAAACCCCTTCTGTTACTGTCCGCAATAAAATGATAACTATTAAAGAAGTCAATAGTTTTCTGTTCAAAAAACTTTTGGTTACCATACGATCCTCCATTCATGAACATCTGCATTAGCACTGCCACATTATAAGCGTTCCCAAATAAACCGGCATTCCCTGAAATCCCACCTAACATTGCAGCACCCTGATCATGTACATCGCCATGCAATAATTGATGCCTAAATATTGTGTCATCCTCAGTTGGAATTATATTTTCAAGTTTATAATAATTCCTGGGATTAAACCTTAAATAATTTAGATGCAGAGGGTTGTATATTTTATCATATAAATAATCATCGAAAGAGCTATTATTGATATTTTCAGTTAACTCCCTAAACAAGTAGAATCCAAGTCCGGAGTAATGATAGGTCTTATCTTGAAAAGGTGATTTAATAATACTATCAAGAATAACATGCTGATACCCCTTCTTAATATATATGTTATCGGCTACACGAATTGGAAATGTTTCTGATATTTTACTTCGATAAACAGTAGTATCCCACCCGTTTTCATAAATTGTGCTTTCATAAAAAGGTATCCAATTTTGCAATCCCGATTGGTGAGCAAGAACTTCTTTAAACTCAAGGCTATCCTTGTCGGTACCCTTTAACATTAGTAAATAATCACTTATTCTGCCATTGATGTCAATTTTGCCTTCCTCGCTCATTTTCATGAGGGCGGGAGTAGTGGCAAGTATTTTGGTAAGCGAGGCCAAATCGTAAACATCATTCCACTTAACCTTTTCCTTTTTATCGTATGTGTGATATCCGAATGATTTATTATAAAATACCGCTCCATCTTTAGCAGCAAGTATCTGACATCCGGGATATGCGCCAATTTCAATTCCATTTTGGGCGGTTGAATCAACCTTTCGTAGCATTTCAATGTTTATTCCCATCAATCCGGGATCATCCACGAACAATGTGGTTGCCCCATAACTTAATCCCCATCCTGCCTTATAATACCCGGCATCAACAGGGAGATTACCAAACCTATCAGAGCTCATCATAATCATATTGGCAGAAGATTTTTGTGCAGAAGATTTTTCCTGATATGATATAAGTATTGCTGATACCAACTCCGTATTAAAGAAATTAAGGGCATATGGGCATGCAAAAATATCGAGTACAACTGTGGTTTCAACTGCAAGTTTTTCAACCAAATCTACATCACCCTCTGTAATTCCAAATCTTCTACTTGCAAGTATATTTGTATTAAGGATGGATGCAACCACCAAATCGTAATTTTTTAGTTGAGCCAGTATTTTTTTTCGGGCTTTTCTACTTGCATTATGTTCAATATGATACACATCGAACTGTCCAAACTCATTAATGGCATTTTCAATTTCGAGATGATCTGTAGTTCCGATTACAAGCAATGCTCTTTTTTGATTATCATTAATTGGTAAAGGCAAAATACCCATTTCATTTTTAACCAGAGTAATGGCAGCATCCATCAGCCTGTTAGATGTTACTTCATATATTGGATTGTTGAGATCATTTAATAGATTATTAGTATCAATAGGAGTTTTTTTACTAGCACCAGTCAAATATTTATACTTAAGAACTTTTTTACAGCTAAGGGCAATGCGTGCCTCTGTTAGTGTCCCAACTATGAGAGCATCACTAATATTTTTTATAGATAAGGGAATATTATCCGGAATTAATAAGATGTCGTTACCGGCTTCAAGGGCTTTTAAAGCAACCATTCCTTCTTTAAAGTACTTAGTAATACCTTTCATATCAAGACCGTCGGTAATAATCAATCCATCAAAACCCATCGAATTAATTAAATAATCGGATACAATTTCATGTGATAAAGTTGAAGGTAGATTTTTTGAATCGTCGAGCGCAGGAACCGATAAATGAGCAATCATTACTGAGTTCACTCCTTCATCAATCAAATATTGAAAAGGATATAAATCAATATTTAATAAAGTTTGCAATGGACTACTTACTTCAGGTAGGTCTTTATGCGAATCTTTGTAGGTATTTCCATGTCCAGGGAAATGCTTTGCACTTGCAATTATGCCCTTGCTTTGTAATCCTTTCATATACGAGCTTCCTTTTTCGGCAACAAGTTGGGGATTTTGTCCAAACGAACGCATTCCAATTACAGGATTCTTTGGATTACTATTAACATCAACAACGGGAGCAAAGTTTATTTGAATCCCCATTCGTTTACACTGCTCACCAATTTGCTGACCCATTGCATAAATCAAATTGTTATCACTAATTGCTCCAAGGGTCATTTGTAACGGATACTTAATTGTATTACTTAACCTCATTCCTAATCCCCATTCTGCATCTATCGCAATAAATAAAGGAGTTTTTGCCAATGAATTCCAATGATTTGTTTGCTTAACCTGTGAGATCGGATCACCGCTAAAAAAAACAACTCCGCCAATATTATAATCAGCAATAAGAGTATCAATATATTGAATATAAGGTTTGTTGGCATAGTTTGCACGAACAAAAATAAGTTGTGCAATACGCTGCTCAATAGTTAATGATTGATAAACAGAATCAACCCAATAATCTTCATATAATCTTGGATTCTGTGAACTTTGCGAAAACGATTGTATTGAGATAACAGTTGTTAACATCAATACAAATAGAATCCTACCATAAGAAGTACCTCTAAACACTATCATTACTGTAATAATTTTTGCGCAAAACTAATCTTTTTAATAATTTGTTGATAAGTGAACTTCCTACCGCATGCAAATAATATTACTTTTGCCATGTTAATAAACTATCTCTATATCTTACTATCTATTTGTATAACAAAGCGTTAACATGTCAAACATCGAAAATCTCAAAAAAATTGCCTCGCAGGTAAGGCGTGATATTGTTAGAATGGTTCACGGTGTTCAATCAGGACACCCAGGTGGTTCCCTAGGTTGTGCTGATTTTTTAACGGCCATGTATCATGATGTAATGGATTACGACAAGAACAAATTTAATATGAATGCTGATAATGAAGATGTTCTCATCGTTTCAAATGGCCATATTAGTCCGGCATTATATAGTGTTCTTGCTCGTGGAGGCCAATTCCCGGTTGATGAACTATCCACATTCAGAATTCTAAATACCCGATTGCAAGGTCATCCTGCAACAATGGAAAACCTTCCAGGTATTAGGATTGCAACCGGCTCACTTGGACAAGGATTATCAGTTTCCAATGGAATAGCCCTGGGCAAAAAGTTGAATAACGATAGTAAAAAAGTATTTTGCCTAATGGGCGATGGCGAACTTGAAGAAGGACAGGTTTGGGAAGCAGCTATGTATATTGGTTCGCACAATATCAATAATGTTGTTGGGATTGTGGATTTCAATAAGCAGCAAATTGATGGATCAACAAATGATGTTCTTCCCTTGGGCGATCTTAGGGCAAAATTTGAGTCGTTTGGATGGGAAGTAAAGGAGATGGATGGTAACAACATGGATGATGTTGTTGTTACAATGACTAAAATTAAAGAAACAACAAATAGTAGCAAACCAATTCTTGTGTTAATGCATACCGAAATGGGAATGGGTGTTGATTTTATGATGGGTTCACATAAGTGGCATGGTATTCCTCCAAATGATGATCAATTGGAAGCTGCCCTAGCTCAATTGGAAGAAACGCTGGGTGATTATGTTATTTAATAAGATATAGATCAAAGTAATTTCGTGATAAGATTGACCAAATATATTTTAGTTCTGATGCTGGGCTTGATTAGCATGCAGATAATAGGTCAGTCGAATTCACAAAATGAAGATACACAACCCACAACCCGAATTTTATTCGTGATGGATGCATCTCGAAGCATGTCAGGAAAGTGGCAGGGAGAAAGCAAATATGTAATTGCACGTACAATCCTTTCCCAAATTTTAGATAGCATAAAAAATATTGATAATGTGCAGGTTGCCTTAAGGGTATATGGTCACACTAAGAATTTTCCACCTCAAAATTGTAACGATACTCATTTGGAAGTTTCTTTTAGTGATGACAATGTAGAGCAGATAAAATTCCGCTTAAAACAATTATCACCACGTGGCACATCGCCCATAGCATCGTCACTACTTAAATCGAAAGATGATTTTACTCCATGTAATAATTGTAGAAATATCGTTATTCTGATAACTGATGGAATCGAGGAATGTAATGGCGACATTTGTGAGGTAAGTGCCGCCTTGCAGAAAGAGGGCATTATATTAAAACCATTTATTATTGGAATTGGGCATGACACCCACGAAGCTTATGACTGTGCCGGCCAGTATTATAATGCAGCTAATAAAGAACAATTTACCAAAGCTCTAAATGTAATTATTACGCGAGTACTTAGCAAAACCAGCTTACAGGTTAATTTACTCGACCAATATAATCGTCCTACCGAATCGAATGTTAACATGACATTTATTAATAAGAAATCGGGTGAAGTTGCCTATAATTTCGTTCACACACTTAATAGCAAAGGGTTCCCTGACACTTTAAATATTGACCATCTGGTTAATTACAAAATTGTTGTAAATACAATTCCTCCTCGTATTATTGATTCAGTATTTCTTACCGAAGGAAAACACTCAACAGTATCTACCTCATGTCCACAGGGAAGCTTGCTTGTTAAACTTCAGGGACCAACAAAGGCCGACTTTAACCCTTCGGTAATTATCAAGTCAAATAATTACACAAATGCATTAAATGTTCAATATTTAAATGAAAGCGTTGATTATATTTCAGGAAAATACAATTTAGATATATTAACACTTCCGCCAATTCATCTTGATAATGTTAATATTGAACCCGACAATCAAACAAAAATTGAGATCGAAAACCCCGGCATTGCTGTTCTTCAAAAAAGTATTAAAGGATATGGAAGCATTTATTATCTAGATGGAAAAAACCAGATTTGGGTAATAAATGTTGGCAGTAATTCAAATCAAACTGAGTCGTTATATTTACAACCAGGTAAGTATCGACTTGTATTCAGGTCAAAATATGTATTACAATCGGCAACAACCATTGAGCAAGAATTCGAAATAAAATCAGAAAAAACAACTCGCATTAAACTATAATAATAATGAGTAAGTATAATATTATAGACCACCAAGATACAAGGTCAGGATTTGGAGAAGCACTATTGGAATTAGGAAAAACAAACCCAAAAGTGGTAGCTCTTGTGGCCGATTTAACCGGCTCACTTAAGATGGGAGCATTTGCAGCTTCATTTCCTGATAGGTTTTTTCAGATGGGAATAGCTGAAGCAAATATGATGGGAACTGCTGCCGGACTCACAATTGGTGGGTACATTCCTTTCACCGGGACTTTCGCAAACTTTTCCACGGGTCGCGTTTACGATCAGATAAGGCAGTCAATTGCCTATTCAGGAAAAAATGTGAAGATTTGCGCATCCCATGCAGGTATTACTTTGGGTGAAGATGGTGCCACTCATCAAATTCTTGAAGACATTGGTATGATGAAAATGTTACCCGGCATGACTGTAATTAATACATGTGATTTCAATCAAACTAAGCAAGCTACTTTAGCAATCGCAGATTATGAAGGACCTGTTTATCTACGATTTGGAAGACCAAAGGTTCCCAATTTCATACCTATGGATAGTGAGTTTGAAATAGGTAAAGGTATTACTCTTAAAAAAGGTACTGATGTAAGTATTATCGCCACTGGCCATTTAGTTTGGAAAGCACTTGAAGCTGCCGATGCATTAAACGAATTGGGTATTGATGCAGAAGTAATTAATATCCACACTATAAAACCTCTTGATAGAGACCTAATTATTGAATCAGCAAAAAAAACAGGATGCGTAGTAACTGCCGAAGAACATCAAATAAATGGTGGGTTGGGAGATAGTATTGCCCAATTACTATCTCAACAATTACCTACTCCAATCGAGTTTGTTGCTGTTATGGATATTTTTGGTCAAAGTGGAAAGCCCGAACGACTAATGTCACATTATGGACTTGATACTCCCAATATAATTGAGGCTGCGAAAAAAGCAATTTCAAGAAAATAGACAGACAGTAGAAGTACACATATTTACTAAGGTTTCTGCTTACAATATTTCAACTCTATATTTCATTATTTGGGTATATTCGCAATTGCATTAATTAAAAAGTACATAGCAATTGACTCCAAAACTATTCATAAAAACTATTCTAGTTATTGGCGCTATGATAATAAATTCATACGCTTTTCCCCAGATAGAACAGAATAAATGCGATACTGTTAAAATTATTGCCCCTGCTTATTTAGTATTAAACGACACATCAATCCACATCAATAAAGATACAACTCAGATAATTTGCAGTAAATATATTGTACTAACCAAGAAAAATGGATACACACTTTATTCAAAACTAGTTAATGAATCGAAGAAACATGAACTAGTCGACAAACTTTTTCAGTTGCTCATCGCCTCCAGTACTCAAGACACTATGCTAATTAAGAAGGCATTAATGGATGCCGAGGATGCCTATACTCCATATTCCGGCAAAATAATCAGGGATATCGAAATTCAGGTACTTAAACCATTCGGGCCAACAATAAGTGATACAAACCTACCTGTAATTTCAACCTGGGGTGAAGCGTTGAACAAATCGCACATAAGTACAAATAAAAAAGTTATTGAACGTAAATTAATGTTTCATGTAAACGATACGGTAGATCCATATGAGCTGGTAGAAAACACAAATGAGTTAGCAGGTCTCCCCTATCTACAAGATGCCACAATTATTGTTTCTGATATTAAAGGAGATTCAGTTAGCATTCTGGTACTAGTTAAGGATAAGTTTCCATGGCTACCCGGAATAAATATTTATGATATCAATCATATGTCGGCCTACTTAACAAACGTCAATATCCTCGGATTGGGACACTCATTAAGGGCAGGGCTTACAATGGATGCAAAAAGTTCTCCCCTACTATATTTATCCGATGTAAACTATTACATTGATAATTTATATAAACAGATTAAAAGTACAGTAAATTATCATATATCCGATAATGATATAACATATCAGTTAATGCTGAATCGAGATATTGTTCCACTTAGTGTGCGTGCTGGAGGTGGTTTGGAGGTTACACAACGTGAAGAAAATATTGGTATTGATCCAACCAGCATTAACAAAACTGTATGGTATTTTAAGTATAGGAATTATGAGTTGTGGACATCATATTTATTTTATGATAAATCAAAAAAAAACATAACCAAACGGAAAGGTGTATACCTTATTCCCGGAGTTGCTGCTTATAAAAAAGATTATCAGTACAGGCCCTATGTATCAATTGATAGCAATAATCGCTTTGAAAACTACACAAGGTTATTAGGCAATTTTGCAATTGCAAAACAAAATTATTACCGAACCAATTACCTTAAAAGTTTTGGAAAGGCTGAATATATACCATATGGTTTTCAGGCTACAATTACAGGGGGATATACCTGGTCAGAATTTATGAGAAGTCCATATATTGGTTTTGGATTGGCTGTAACAGAATATTTCAACAATGTTGGATACATTTTTGGAAATATAGAAATAGGTTCACATTATTCTACCAAGCTTGAGCAAGGAGCACTAAAACTGAACCTTTCGTTTCTTTCAAGCATTTTTAATAGGGATAGATATAAATATCGATTTCTCGCAAACCTAAATTTTACTAATGGAATAAACCGTTATACAAATGATCTATTGTATTTAGGCGAAGACTACGGTTTTATAGGTATGAGAGATAATGCATGGTATGGCCAAAAACGAATGTTTTTAGAACTTTATACAATACAATACACCCCATGGTATCTGTTTGGTTTTAGATTTGCCATGTTTGGGTTTTGTAGTGTAGGACTATTGGGAGAATCTGATCACCCTATTTTGAAAAATCAACTTTTGAGCTCAATTGGTCTTGGGGTGTATTCGCAAAACGATTTTTTAGCGTTTAATTCGTTTCAATTCAGGGTTGCCTATTTCCCAGTTACCCCAAGTGGAATATCTCATTTCGGTGTATCCTTTTCCACTATCGGGTTAATCGATCAACTTAGCTTCCTAAATACTAAACCTCATGTGGTAGAATACAATTAAAGAATCAACTATCTAAGAAGGTGGATTTCAAATGTATACTAAATATTCTATTTATCCTTTATAAAAAGGTGGACGTTGAACAATCGCTTTTGCCAGTTTATTTCTTACTTTGATAAAAATTTCTGAACCATCTTTCCAGTAGGGCTTTGTGATATAAGCCATTCCAATACCCTTTTTTAGCATGGGCGACATTGTACCTGATGTTACTTCTCCAATTACATTTTCATCTTCATCTGTTACTTCATAATGTTGACGAGGAATAGCTCTCTCTTCCATTACAAACCCTTTTAAACGCATTGGTACTCCATTTTCTTTTTGAGATTCAAATAGTTCTCTGTCAATAAAATCATTACCATCGGTAAATTTGGTAATCCAACCTAAACCCGCTGCAAGTGGCGATGTTGTATCATCAATATCGTTTCCATAAAGGCAAAATCCTGATTCTAACCTAAGAGTATCACGGGCACCTAATCCTATTGGTTTAATACCAAATTCTTCACCGGCTTCAAATACAGCTTTATAAATTTTTTCTGCATCAGCATTTTTCATATAAATCTCACAACCACCTGATCCCGTATAACCCGTTGTTGAAAATATCACATCTTTAACTCCGGCAAACTCAATTACCTTAAAAGTGTAGTATTCCATATCTTCAACAGAAGTACTTGTTAACTTTTGCATAGCCTTTAATGCAAGAGGCCCCTGAACTGCAAGCTGGCTAATGTCGTCAGAAGCATTTATTAGTTTAGCTCCCACATCATTATGCATAACCACATTATTCCAGTCTTTTTCAATATTTGACGCATTAACAACAAGTAGATATTTCTCATCATTAAATCTGTAAACCAGAAGATCATCTACAATACCACCATCACCATTTGGGAAACAACTATATTGCACTTTACCATTGGTTAGTGCCGCAACATCGTTAGTTGTTACTTTTTGGACTAACGAGAAAGCAAAGGGACCTTCAACCCAAAACTCACCCATGTGACTTACATCAAAAACACCTAATTTAGTTCTAACGGTTTCGTGTTCAATATTGATTCCCTCAAACTGAACAGGCATATCAAATCCGACAAATTCGACCATTTTGCCACCCATTTTGCGATGCATATTATTTAAAGCTGTTTTCTTCATATCTTAATAAAAAATTGTGCTGCGAAATTAAATAAAAACAGGAATTATTGATAAAATCAATCAATTAGTAAGCAAAAAGTTATCAACCTTAAGACTATAGCTTTAACAGATACTTTAGGTATTATTACACCTTGCTAACAAGTTTCTTTATAATACCTACTTGTATAATTGAATTAACCTATATATTTTTACTGTCTTTTATAAAATCGCAAGTAAAAAAAATAATTGATATGAAAACAAAAATAGTACTACTAACACTAATTGGATTTATGTTTCTAACACAACAGTGTCAACCTCCAAAAGAAAAAATTAAGTATCCTGTGGCTAAGAAAACAGATAGTGTTGATGTTTATTTTGGAAAAAAAGTTAACGATCCATATAGATGGCTCGAAGATGATAATTCAGAGGAAACAGCACTATGGGTGGCTGAGGAAAACAAAGTAACAAATGCCTATCTCGACAAAATTCCATTTAGGCCTGCCTTAGAGAAACGATTAACTGAAATTTGGAATTATCCAAAATATGGAGTGCCTTTTAATAAAGGTGACAATTATTTCTTTTTTAAGAATAATGGCATTCAGAACCAAAGTGTAATGTATATTCAACATGGTTTGGACGGTGATCCTGAAGTTCTACTGGACCCAAATACTTTATCGGAAGATGGTACTGTTGCATTATCGTCATTGGGCATATCAAAAGATGGAATCTACCTTGCCTATGGTATTTCGCGAGGCGGATCCGATTGGAACGAAATTTATGTAATGAATATTGCGACTCGTGAAATACTTGAAGATCATATTAACTGGGTAAAATTTTCCGGGATAAGTTGGAAAGGAGATGGCTTTTTCTATTCATCATATGATGAGCCTAATGAAGGAGATGAGCTTTCAGGACAAAACCAATTTCACAAGGTTTACTTCCACCAACTAGGTAAATCCCAAAAAGATGATTTGCTGATATTTGAAGATAATGATAACCCATTACGTAATTTTTACGCATATCTTACTGAAGATGAAAAATTCCTCATCATTGGTGAAACCGAGAGTACTAGCGGAAATGCACTTTATGCAGCTAAACTTGATCAACTAACCAATATTAAATTCACAAAAATTGCAGAAGGGTTTGATTATGATTACAATGTTATTGACAATATTGGTAATGAACTATTGTTAATCACAAACCACAAAGCTCCAAATAAGAAATTAGTCCTTACAAAATACAACAACGCCGATCCGTCTAATTGGAAAAATGTAATTCCTGAAAGTGAAAATGTATTGGAAGGAGCATCATTAGTGGGCGAATTACTTTTTGCACAGTATCTTAAAGATGCCAGTTCAAAGGCATATTTCTATAACCTCGACGGGAGTTTTGTAAGAGAACTTGAATTACCTGCAATTGGTACATTATCAGGATTTAATGGTGAGAAAAATAAGAATACTGCTTTTTACGGCTTCACATCTTTTACTTTTCCCTCAAGTGTATACAAATTAGACGTTGCAAACGGAAAATCGGATCTAATGCATAGTTCAGAAGTTGATTTTGACCCTGACAAATATGTTACCAATCAAATATTTTATGAAAGTAAGGATGGCACAAAAGTTCCTATGTTTATAATCCATAAAAAAGGATTAAAAATGGATGGCAATAACCCAACTATGCTTTATGCTTATGGTGGGTTTAACATCAGTCTTACACCTAGCTTTAGCATCAGCCGATCAGCTTTTATTGAGCAAGGTGGAATTTATGTTATGGCTAACTTACGTGGAGGTGGTGAATATGGTGAAGAGTGGCACGAAGCGGGAACTAAACTCCAAAAACAAAATGTATTTGATGATTTTATTTATGCTGCCAAATACCTAATTAAGAATAAGTATACATCATCCGAAAAACTTGCTATCATTGGAGGATCGAATGGAGGACTTCTGGTTGGAGCATGTATGACTCAACAGCCCGAATTATTTAAAGTAGCTATACCAATAGTTGGAGTAATGGATATGTTACGATACCATAATTTTACAATTGGATGGGCATGGGCCTCTGATTTTGGCCGCAGTGACGATGACGAAGAAATGTTTAAATATCTACTTGGATATTCACCATTGCACAATATTAAGAAGGGTGTTAATTATCCTGCAACGCTTGCAATAACAGCTGATCATGATGATAGAGTTGTACCAGCACATACCTTTAAATTTATGGCTTCGTTACAAGAAAATAATGGAGGAAATAACCCTGTATTAGTTCGTATCGAAACCAAAGCAGGCCATGGTGCCGGCAAACCAACGGCCAAACAAATTAGTGAAGCTGCAGATATGTATAGCTTTATAATGTATAATCTGGGAATGAAACCAAAATTTAATGATTAGCAGACAAAACTTAACAATTAAATAATATTAGATTTTAAGTCATAAGATTATGTTTTGTACTCTTGCAAAAAATTTAAACTAATTTAAAAATGGAAACTGTTTATCTTGTAATTGTTGTACTACTCTTTTTATTAGCTGCATCCGACTTGGTTGTTGGTGTAAGCAACGATGCCGTTAACTTTCTGAATTCTGCTGTGGGATCAAAGGTGGCATCTTTTAGGGTTATAATGTTTGTTGCTGCCATTGGTATACTTGTAGGGGCGGTATTTTCAAGTGGAATGATGGAAGTTGCCCGAAAGGGAATATTTAATCCGGGTGAATTTTACTTTAGTGAAATAATGATAATTTTCATGGCTGTTATGGTTACTGATGTAATCCTATTAGATGCCTATAACACATGGGGATTACCAACATCTACAACAGTTTCAATTGTATTCGAATTACTTGGTGCGGCAGTAGGAATGGCTTCAATAAAACTTCTAATGAGTGATGGGGGCATGACCATGAGTCAATTCATTAACTCATCCAAAGCATTGGCAATTATATCAGGAATACTACTATCGGTTGCCGTAGCATTTTCGGTGGGTGCAATAATTCAATATGTAACACGAATAGCATTCTCGTTTAATTTTGAAAAACGCATTAAGTACATTGGCGCTATTTGGGGAGGTATCGCCTTTTCTGCTCTAACCTATTTCATCCTGATAAAAGGAGCCAAAGGAGCCTCATTTATGTCGGGAGATATAAAAAGTTGGATTGCCGAAAACAGTTTCATGATAATTATTTACAGTCTTATTGGATGGACGGTAATTTTACAGATTCTATATTTGCTATTCCGAATTAACATTCTTAAAATTATTGTATTAGCTGGGACATTTTCACTGGCTATGGCGTTTGCCGGTAACGACCTGGTAAACTTTATCGGTGTACCTATTGCAGGGTTTAATTCATGGGAAATATTTACTGCTGCCGATGGAGCAAGTCCCGATGGGTTTTTAATGACTGCTCTTGGAGGGAAAGTTCCCACACCTGAAATATTTTTATTGATTGCTGGTGCAATAATGGTACTTACTTTGTATCTAAGTAAAAAAGCCAGATCGGTACTTAAAACTTCCATTGACTTAAGCAGGCAAGATGAAGGTGAAGAAAGATTCCGTGCAACCTGGATTTCAAAGATGCTGGTTCGCTCATCTTTACAGGCATCAAATAGATTTAAAAAAGTATTACCAAATTCATTTACTGGTGTAATTGAAAGACAATTTGAGCCCGCTCCAGTAAATAAAACCCTAAAAGACCCACCTGCATTTGACATGATTAGGGCTTCGGTTAACCTAACCGTTGCCAGTGTACTTATTGCATTTGGAACATCTCTTAAATTGCCTCTTTCAACAACATATGTTACTTTTATGGTTGCGATGGGAACATCACTAGCCGACAATGCCTGGGGACGTGAAAGTGCTGTTTATCGTATATCAGGAGTACTTACCGTTATTGGCGGATGGTTTTTAACAGCACTAAGCGCTTTTACAGCTGCATTTATTATGGTTTATATTTTTAATTATGGTGGCCTATATAGCATGTTTGGCATGCTTGGAGTGGTTGTTTATATAATTTACCGATCACATATTTATCACAAAAAATCTGCCAATGTAAAAGATGAGGATACTCAAGAAATTCATAATCTTTCAGAAGAAAATGTTGCTGATAAATCAATTAAGACAATTACAAAGAACCTAAGAAAGGTTGCTATTGCTTACACTGATGTAATTAAGGCGATTGAAAGTGAAGATAAAAAGGAACTTAAACGTATAAAACGTGAATTGGAATCGGTTACTGCCAAAACAAAGTATCTTAAAGATCATATAAATATTATTATTAAGAAACTACGTAAAGATTCTGATGATACAGCTTACTACTTTGTTCAAGTGCTTGACTTCATGCGTGAAATATTGCATTCAATTACTTTTATTGCTGAACCTTCATACGAACATGTTGACAATAATCACAAGCCTTTGGTTATTGAGCAAATAAATGAACTTAAACAACTTGATGCATTATTAAATAAATTATTAAGTGATATTGTTTCAAGTATTGAATCAGGAGATTACAGCTCGCAAAATGAAATACAGGAATTACTTAACAAGTTTGTTGATCTTACCGAACTATCGAATAAGAAACAAATTAAGCGAATTAAAAACGCGTTGGTAGGAACTAAAAATAGCTTACTTTTTATGAGTATTATTAACGAAAGTAAACACCTTGCATTGTATGCTGTAAATCTATATAAATCGCAACGTGATTTCGTAGATTACAAAATCAAAAAATGATTTTTAATGAAATAACCATTATTAGTGGAGGGCAGTCTGGCGTTGATCGGGCTGCCCTTGACTTTGCCCTGAAAAAATAATATTAAATGCGGCGGTTGGTGTCCTTTGGGAAGAATTACTGAGGATTGTATTATTCCTGATAATTATTTTTTGGTGGCATAAATAAACCTGTATTTGTGATGTATATCCTTAACCAATTTTATCTCCGAATAATTATGTTTGTTAAACAAATTCACCAATTCACTTCCAAATGATTCATTTATCTCCGTATAGATTCTTCCCCCATTTTTAAGTTTTATTTCAGCACATTTCAATATAGCCTCATAAAAAATTAGCGGGTTTTCATGGGGTACGAATAGTGCATTATGCGGTTCATAATCAATTACATTTCTTTGCATTTTTGATTTATCTTCCTGAGTAACATATGGAGGATTACTTACAATTATATCAAATGTATTTTTGCTGTATAAGGCATCTCCAGATAATATATCATGAACTATAAATGAAATCTCAGCACTATTCAAAACTGCATTTTCATTTGCCAGTTTTATCGCAGATACTGAAATATCAGTAGCAAAAACGGATGGGTTTTTTAGCTGAGAATACAAACTTATTGCAATGCACCCACTACCAGTTCCAATATCTATAACACTTAACCCTGTTCTACTCTCCTTTTTTACAATTAGTTGAACCAGCTCTTCAGTTTCCGGTCTGGGTATTAGCACACCCTTTGAAACTCTGATATTCAATCCTTGAAATTCAACTTCTCCTGTGATATATTGAACAGGTTTATATTTTTTAAGCTCTTTTACAGCCATATGTAACTTTAAAATTTCCGACTCAGATAGCCTATATTCAGGACTCATTATTAGCTTAACACGTGATATTCCAAAATAATGTTCAATTAAAATTGTTAATAATTGTTCAGCTTCATTAGTATCATAATAAGATATTAAGTCTTGAATATAATACTGCTTGAGATCTTTTAATAGGTTGTTTCTTATATTCATATGTGCAAAGTACTAAAATTCTTTATTATGTTTGTATTATCTTCATCAAGTTTATGGAAAATATTTTGAGGATAATACCCGATATGGTTAAAAACAAAGTTATAATTATTACTGGCAATAAGGGAGAGGGTAAAACTACTAAGCTTCAGAGAGTTGTTAAACTTCTCAAAAAAGAAAATATTAGCATGTCTGGATTTTCAGCTTACGCAGATTTGATAGATGGTGATAGAAATGGATACACATTAGTTGATATTGTTTCATCTAAATCTATAATTCTATGCGTGAATGAGCCATGTAGTACCTATGAAAAAATTGGGCGATTTTATTTTAACCCATTGGCTATTAAATTCGGGCAAAAACTACTTAACACAAATCCTTTTGAAAAAACCCTAATTGTAATTGATGAAGTTGGTCCTTTTGAGTTACAAAATAAAATTTGGCACGATTCACTTCTTCATCAATTGGGCATACCTCAAAACATTATTCTGCTTATTGTAAGGACTAAATTAGTTGATGAAATTATTAAAAAATTTAATATAGGCAATGCAAATATCCACACATTAAGTGGTGATGATATGGAAATAGTAAATGAAATAAAAATGCATTTCTGTATACAATAGATTATAGCAAAGTCAGAAAACATTGCTTTTTAGAAACAAAATCAGCAATTTTCAAGTATACAATGCTACTTATAATTGATGAATAAATGTCAAATAATGAATTATCTGAATGATAAGTAATGTCAGAATTGATAAAACCAATAAAATGAATATACCATCAAGCACTCCTGTGCGTATTTCCATTAGAGCCAAGTTATTAATTTATATATTATTAACAGCAACAGTTATATTTATTACAACACTAGGTTATATAGTATCGAATACTAATAAAAATGCAATAGAAGATGCCCATAAATATGTAGTTGCAACTTCACAGCAATATGCTAATGCTGTAAAAGCCACATTAGATAATGACATTGCCATATGCCGATCATTGGCTAATGCTTTTAGCGGTTATAAGGATATTGACTCAAAACAGAGGTACAATATCTATAATCAAATAATGAAGAATACACTTATTAATAATCCTCAATTTAAATCAATATGGACAAGTTGGGAGTTGAATGCTATAGATCCAAATTTTACCGAGATTAATGGTAGAGATCGATATATGTATTACCGTAAAGGCAATGAAATAAGATTTACAGATGAAACTATTGAGGTTGGAGAAACCAACCTTGGAGGGACATATTATGATATTAAGGGAAATCCTCGTGAGGTTCTTACCGATCCTTACTTCGACACCTATATTGACCAACAAGGTGTTCAGATATTAATGTCGAGCATTGCGGTCCCCTTACTTGATAATAGCATTTTCGTCGGTCTTACTGGGGCAGATATTGAGATGGGAAGATTTTATGAAGTAATTAGTAATATTATGCCATTTACAGGAAGTTATGCCATTATGATTTCCAGTAGCGGTCAAATTATTGCGCATCCCAATAATGAAATGATAAACACATCAATTCTTGATACTGAATTAAGCAAACATGCAGGTTTCGATTTAAAAAATAAACTAAGAACCGGAGAAGCTTTTTCTTATAATGAAGATACTGAGGGGTTGTTTATATCATATGCTCCGTTTAATCCTGGTATCACAAACGAAACATGGTATATTATAATTGTAGTTCCATCGGATGTAATTCTATTAAAAGCTGAGAATACATTTAAAATTTCAATTATTGTTGGAGTCTTTGGCATATTGATTTTGGCACTTCTTATTTGGTTTATTGCACGATCCATTACATCTCCTCTTATTAAGACTACCAAAATATTAAACCAGTTGTCAACAGGCAATATTAAAGATTTGGAAGTATTAAAAATAAATACCCATGATGAATTGGCCGAAATGGCAAAAGCTTTACAAACGCTTTCAAATTCTCTTAAGACTAATGCCGATTTTGCAATAAATATTGGTGAAGGTAATCTTAACCAAAGCTACAACCCATTGAGTAAGGATGATGTATTGGGAAATGCTCTAATACACATGAGGAAGAACTTGCTGGATTTAAGGGGTGTAAACGAAAAAAATCGCTGGATGCAAACATCTCTCGTAAGAATAAGCGAGTTACTCCAGGGAGAAAAATCTATATCTGACCTTGGGAATCAAATTCTTGCTGCTTTGGCAGAGATACTGGATATCCAAATTGCTTCGATATTTTTTAACGATAATGGCGAATTGATACTATCAAGCTCTTATTCGTACAATGTTAGAAAGTCAAATCTTAATAAATTTAAGTTTGGCGAAGGGCTAATTGGCCAGGCAGCAATTGAACAAAAACTATTGGTATTCACGGATGTTCCGGAAGATTATATAAGCATTAAATCAGGACTTGGAGAGATTAAACCAACCGTAATTGTTGTGGCTCCTCTTGTTTATCAAAAAGAAATTGTGGCAGTTATTGAACTTGGTAGCACCAAAGAAATGACCTTAAGTAAGCTCGATTTCATATCTCAGATATCTGAAAATCTGGCCTTGGGGTTTAACTCCATTAATACGCGTAACGAAATGAAAGTTCTTCTAGCTAAAACCCAAACTCAGGCAGAAGAGCTAAGAGTACAACAGGAAGAACTCGTTGGCTCAAATAAAGAATTAGAAGCTCAAACAAATGCTTTGAAAGTTAGCGAAGAAGAACTTCAGCAACAACAGGAAGAATTAAGGGTAACGAATGAGGAACTTGAAGAAAAAACAAAATTCCTTGAGCAGCAAAGAGTAGATATTACCAATAAAAATTTAGAGCTTGAAAATGTAGGTAAAAACTTAGAGCAGAAAGCCAAAGAACTTGAAATTGCAAGTAAATATAAGTCCGAATTTTTGGCTAATATGTCACACGAGTTACGTACACCTCTAAATAGTTTATTAATACTATCCGGTAGCTTATCAGAAAATAGAGAAGAAAATCTTACCGAAGAACAGGTTGAATCTGCAGAGATAATATACAAAAGTGGTAACGACCTTCTTACAATGATAAACGATATTCTTGATTTATCAAAAATTGAGTCGGGCAAAATGGATGTTAATGTTACAAACGTCCGACTCGAAAGTATCGCGGATAATATCCGAGATTATTTCAAGCATGGAACTTCACAAAAAAATCTTGACTTCATTGTTGAAATTGACAATGACATTCCTGATATCATTTCAACTGATCAACAAAAAGTTGAGCAAATAATGAAAAACTTTATGTCGAACGCCCTTAAGTTCACCGATAAAGGAAATATTACACTAAAGTTTCATTCGTCAACAGAAAATAGCAATTCTGAAGAAGATAAAGTTTGTATATCTGTAATAGATACAGGAATTGGGATACCTGAAGATAAACAATTGGCAATATTTGAAGCATTCCAACAAGCCGATGGTAGCATTTCAAGAAGATTTGGAGGAACAGGTCTTGGACTTTCAATATCACGAGAATTGGCAAAAATACTTGGCGGCAGAATATCACTGGAAAGTAAAGTTGGTGAAGGATCAACGTTCTCATTTTGCATTCCTGTAAAGGCAAATCTAAAAAAATCAGGAGAAAAGAAAACAACATCAACTGTAACAAAAGGAGGTGAAAAACCAAAAACTAATAAAACTGAAAAAGTTAACGAAACTAATAACTCGATGTTCGAAACTACTCATCCTGCTTTTATTGATGATGATTATGGTAAAACGAGCAACGATGATAAAGTCATTTTGGTAATTGAAGACGATCCAGATTTTGCTAAAATTCTTTATAAACATTGTCATAATAGAGGATTTAGCTGCATTGCTTCTGCAACAGGTGAACATGGCATCGAATTGGCAAATAGTTTACTCCCAAGCGCAATTATACTCGACATTAAATTGCCTGGCATTGATGGCTGGAGGGTACTAGATTTAATAAAGGAAAACCCAAATACTCGTCATATCCCAGTTCATATCATGTCAGGAGGCGAGGAAACTATCACAGCTTCATCTAAAGGTGCCATAGGATACCTAACCAAGCCAATACTAAAAGGATCAATTGACGAAGCATTTAGTAAAATAGAGTCATTTATAAATAAAAAAACCGGCAACCTGCTATTAATCGAAGATGATGACAATTTAAGAAAGTCCATCAAAATACTAATTGGAGATAATAATGTTAATATTACTGATGCTGCAACTGGAAATGAGGCTATTGAATTACTAAAACACAATAATTACGATTGTATGATACTTGATTTAGGATTGTCGGATATGAGTGGATTCGAACTTATCGACAAGCTAAATAATACAAATACAAGCCGGCCTCCTATTATTGTTTATACAGGGAGAGACTTAACGAAGAAGGAAAATGCCACCCTTGAAAAATATGCCGAATCTATTATCATTAAGGGTGTAAAATCGGAGGAAAGACTATTGGATGAAACAGCGCTGTTTATGCACAGAGTTATTGCTGATATGCCAAAGAAACAACAAACCTTAATTAAAAGCATGCATAATAAAGAGGATGTTTTCAAAGAAAAGACAGTATTAATTGTTGATGATGATATGCGAAATGTATTTGCTTTAACAAAAGTTCTTTCTGAACAGAATATGAAAATATCACGTGCCGAAAATGGGAAAGTAGCACTAGACCTTATAAAGGCAAGTCCTAAATTTGATGTGATCCTGATGGATATAATGATGCCTGTAATGGATGGCTATGAAACAATGGAAGCTATTAGGAAAATTCCCTCACAAACACATGTTCCAATAATTGCTCTAACTGCAAAGGCAATGAAAGAAGACAGACAGAAATGTATCGACTCAGGTGCAAATGATTATATGGCAAAGCCAATTGTTATTGAAAAACTTTTATCTTTGTTAAGAGTATGGTTATATAAATAAGATAAATGCCACCCAAACCAAAGATATTAATAGTAGATGATAGGAGAGAGAATCTGGTTGCTCTAGAGGTAGTCCTTAAAGGGCTTGATGTTGAATTTGTAAGAGCATTATCAGGTAACGAGGCATTAGGGTTGACACTAAAACATGAATTTGCAATCGGTATTATTGATGTGCAAATGCCAGATATGGATGGCTTCGAAACAGTTGAACTTATTCACAACGATCCATCTATCAAATATTTTCCTGTAATTTTTGTTTCTGCTATATATAAAGAAGAGCAATATGTATTAAAAGGAATAGAAACCGGTGCTGTTGATTTTATTTCAAAACCTATTGTGCCAGCAATATTACAGGGTAAAGTTAGGGTGTTTCTGGATTTATATAAGCAAAAAAAACTACTAGAAGTCACTAATAATGAGCTAATTATAGCTAAGGAAAAAGCCGAGAAAAAGGATTTACTTAAATCATTGTTTTTAGCTACCATGTCGCATGAAATTCGCACCCCAATGAATGGTATTATTGGTGTATCCGAACTTCTTAAGCAAACACCGTTGAACTCAGAACAGGAAGACCTGGTTAATATTATGTCTGTTTCAGGAAATAACTTACTACTGATAATTAATGACATACTTGATATTTCGAAGATTGAAGCCGGACAAATTACACTTGAAAATATTAAATTTGACCTCTTTAATATAGCAAGTGAAACTGTTTCACTACTTGATGTTAAAGCCAAAGAGACTGGAATCAAACTTATTTTAAAGATTGAAAAAACTGTTCCTAAGATGGTAATAGGGGATCCAATGAGGCTTAAACAAATCTTACTTAATCTTGCTAACAATGCAATTAAATTTACCAAACAGGGCAGTGTTACCATAAATATTTCACAACTAATTGAGAAAAATAACAAGCATCATATAGAATTTAAGGTTATTGATACCGGCATTGGTATACCCGAAAAGGATAAAGTCAAACTCTTTAAACTATTTAGTCAGGTAAACCAAACTACGCAGCGAGAATATGGTGGTACAGGTTTAGGTTTAGCCATTTCCAAAAAGCTAGTTGAGTTAATGGAAGGTGAAATAGGTGTTGATAGTATACCTGATATTGGATCAACATTCTGGTTCAAGGTGTTTTTTGACAAATCCATTGATGAAGATATTAAATCTAAGAGTATTGTTGAAGAAAAACTAAGCGCAATTACTAATCTAAATATCCTACTTGTTGAAGATAATATAATCAATCAAAAGGTAGCCTCCGGCGTAATTAAGCAACTCGGTCATACTGTTTCTGTTGCTGACAATGGAAAGATAGGTGTTGATATGTATAAAGCACACGGTTATGATCTTATCCTAATGGATATCCAAATGCCTGTAATGGACGGTTTTACAGCAGTTAAGGAAATTCGAGAATGGGAACATGATGAAAGAAAAAAACCTGTTTATATAATTGCTCTAACTGCAAACGCCTTAAAAGAAGACAAAGAAAAATGTTTTGAAGTTGGAATGAATGATTTTTTAGCTAAACCTTTTAAAATAAAAGATATACAAGGAGCAATATCAAAAATTTAAGACTGACCTTCAAACTTAAGCTTGAACTTTAGAAATTATCATCCCCTCCTATTGCAAATTTCATCACTAACAAACACTTTATATACATGATATTTATCATTAGTAATGATGGTTATACAAAAAAACTTACGGTTTTTATACTAAAAAAATGTATTTTAGCGGCCAGTAATTGTTATTTTAATCAATCAAAACTATGGTTTCTTTCACAAAAGTTATAAGTAAGTTTGTGCTTACTATTTTGGTGTTTTTATTAATTCTACCAGGCATATTAAATGCGCAAGAAGACAATTACCTTGGTAATGAAAAAAAAATCCAACCCGAAGAATTATTGGCAAAGGCAATGATAGCTGATTTCAGCAACAGCCTCAGTGAAAAAATATATGAGGACTCAAAAAATTCTTATTTTGCTGTAGACGTTGAAAAACTTAATACAAAATTTGAGAGAATAAGAGTATTGGAATTAAGTTATGGTGATGATGCTCTTGTTAGTATAGGCACAGATGAAAATAGACTCTACTATTTCTTTTTGGTAAATAATATACTAAACAAAACGCCTGAAGATATTAATAGCACATTCATTGATTTTCAAATCCAGGCGACAACAGAATTAGCTAAACTAAACGATGAACAACTCCGACTTTGGTTATTACAGCACGAAAAATTCTCAAAAAAATAGTAGATTAAAACCATATACTTCATAACAATGAAAAAATCACTACTAATTATAACTCTGTTAATTTCATTTGGCATCAGTACTTTTGGACAAGCCGGACTATGTGAAATATCTGAACCGTTTTGTACAGGAAGTATTTATACTTTTCCGGCAGGTGTTAATACTGGCAATGGCCAATCTGGGCCAAATTATGGATGTTTAGGTTCTACCCCTAACCCAGCCTGGTATCATATGAAAATTGCCGTGGCCGGAAATATTAATATATTTATGTCAACTGTACCATCAAGGGATATTGACTTTATTTGTTGGGGACCATTCACCGATCCATATGATCCATGTGCATCTTCGCTCACAGGAAATATGATTGTGGATTGTAGTTATTCACCTAATCCAACCGAAAATTGTTATATACCAAATGGGCAAGTAGAAGAATATTATATATTATTGATTACTAACTACTCTAATCAACCTTGCAATATTACTTTTCAAAAAACTTCCGGTACTGGCGAAACTGACTGTACTATTGTTCCACCACCGGTTTCGAATAATGGCCCATTGTGTATTCACGATAATCTGGAATTATATGCTGATTACGTTAGCAATGCAACATATGCTTGGACCGGACCTGCAGGTTTTACATCCAATGAACAAAATCCGGTAATAACGGATATAGGAATGGAAAATGCCGGGGCTTATCAGCTTATTATTACTGTAAATGGAAGCCCCAGCGACCCTGTTGAAACACATGTTACAATTAACGCACTATCCAACGCTGACTTTAGTTTTAATGATGCATGTTTTGGTGAAACAACATTTTTTGTAGATGAATCAACAATAGAACCAACTACTTCTTCAATTACTTCCTGGAACTGGGAATTTGGTGATGGTCAACAAGCTGTAGGTCAAAATCAAGATCATACATATGGCAATGTTGGTGATTACAGCGTTACATTAACCACCTATACAGGGTTTGGTCAATGCCCAAATTCTGAAACAAAAACAGTTACCGTTTTTAGCGCTGCAACAGTAGATGCTGGAGCTGACATAACTATTCCAAATGGTTGGACAACACAATTAGATGCAACTGTTAGCGGTGGAACCGGTGGTTACGAACTCCTATGGCAACCCGAAAATCTGTTAGTAGACCCAAGTGTAGTAGATCCAACAACTGTCGCATTATCAGCCACAGCTGTATTTAAACTAAACGTAACAGATGCAAGCTCAGGTTGTAATAGCGCTGATAGCATGACCGTATTAGTTACCGGAGGCGCATTAGGCGTTACAGCTACTGCCAGCCCAATGACTATATGTCAAGATGACATTGTTAATCTAGTTGCTCTTCCTTCAGGCGGCTCAGGAAATAATTCCTATAGTTGGACATCTGATCCTCCTGGTTTTATAGCTAACATTAAAGAACCTTCTGATTTTCCTCAGGTAACAACAACTTATTTTGTTTCTGTTTTTGACGGACAAAATACGGTTGACGCATCAGTACAGGTAGTTGTTAAACCAAGACCTATTGGAAATGCCGGAGTAGATTTACCTATAACAGTTGGAACATCTACTACTTTAACAGGATCTTCATCAAGTGGTGGTACGGGCGACTTCACATATTTATGGACACCGGTAAACTCCTTACTTGACCCAACATCATTACATCCACAAACCATAGTACTTGATGAAAGTACAGAATTTTATCTTCAGGTAAATGATGCAAATGGCTGTCAAAGTGTACCTGATAATATGTTTGTATTGGTAGGTGGAGATGTACTAAGTGTTTTTCCAACATCATCCGCTCAAAACAATGTAATTTGTCAGGGCGAAGATGTTGAACTTTTCCCCAATGCATTTGGTGGTGGAGGAACCTACACTTTTCTTTGGACAGATGGTGCAGGGTTTAGCTCTATAGAAGAATCACCGGTAGTTAGTCCTTGGGTAACTACAACATATACCATTGAAGTAAATGATTCATTTAAAACAGTTACCAATCAAATTACGATTGTTGTAAATCACACACCTGTGGTAGATTTGGTGCCACCGGAGGCAAATTTAATTGGTACTGATACGATTAAAGTGTGTGTAAGAGATTCGGTTATACTTGATGCCGGAGATCCAATAAATCCACCATTAATGAATTATCTTTGGTCATCGTCGGCAACATCTAAAAATATTACTGCATCTACTAATGGAAGCTGGATTGTAATTGATAGTTATTGGGCACATGCCGAAAATCCTGTTACTGGCTGTACCGGACAAGATACTATAACAATATTTTTCGATTTTGATGAATGTAGTATCGGAATTGGCGAAAATGATGTGCTATCAAATAATATTACAGTAATGCCTAACCCCACAAGTGACTTAACTAATGTTGTTATTAACAACATCGAAGAAGGAATAACTATTAATTTGTATAATATTCAAGGTCAAACAATTTGGCAACATCGAGATGAATTAGTGCAAGGGTCCAGTTATTCGAAAGAGATTTCCATGAAATCATTTCCAAAGGGTGTTTATTTGATTATTATTGAACACAATAAAGGAATATTTAACAAAAGAATTATTAAGAACTAGCATTGTAAACTAGTGTTTTTTAATCAATTACTCTACCAATACCAGATGAAAAAATCATACTTACCAAAACCATTCGTTTACATAATAGCTCTGGCATTATTGTTATCAAATCCAATTTTTTCGCAAGTTAGAAACTGTAATTATGTAGTGCCACATATGGCAGACACATGGATTTTTGGAGTAAATGCTAGAATTAATTTCACCAATAATCCACCCGAAATTGTACCCACTTCACTAAACTACGGGATGCCTTTTGGTACATCTACTATTTCAGATAAATCTGGAAATATTCTATTGTTTACTAATGGTGAAACTGTTTGGAATAAAAACAGCCAAACCATGATAAATGGAACCGATCTAAAAGGAAGTAAATATGGTGGACAATCATCTGTAATTGTACCTCATCCTGGTAATACTAATCAATACTTCATTTTCACTACCAACATCTTCTATCCAGGGATTAAAACTGATGGAGTGAATTTTTCAACTGTCGATTTTAGCAATAATAGCCTGGGAGAAATTACTTCTAAAAATAATCTGATACTATCTGAAAATTCAAAAACTATTTGTGCCGTAAAACATCAAAATGATATTGACTATTGGGTAATACTACATGGTTTTGGACAGAATAAAGGCAATAAATTTTATGCCTTTCTTGTGGATACATCAGGTGTTGTTAATACTCCCATCGAAAGTACAATTGGTTATAATCAAACAGGAGATATAAGTAACCAGACTGGGTACATGAAAGCATCGTCAAATGGAACAAAACTAGCACTTTCAATTCCTTTTGATGGTATTGTTGAGATACTTGATTTTAACAATGAAAGCGGTGTAGTAAGTAATCCAAATACTAGTAATACTGGTTATCTGTATATCCCAAACGGCATTGAATTTTCGCCTGATAATACTAAGCTTTACGTTACAACAAGCCCCATTAATAATGACACAAGCTATTTATTACAATTTGATTTAACTCAAAATCAACCATTCACAACCCCTACCGCTGTTAATAAATTTGCCTACTTTGGCACTACCGCCGACAGTACCATGCAAGGACTACAACTAAGTGTTGATGGAAAAATTTATGTAACAAAAACAAAACAAAGTGGGGTACAACTTCCCAATTTAGGTGTTATTTATAATCCAAATCGACCTGGTTTGGCTTGTAATTATAATGAACTCAATAACAATAGTAATAATGGGCTATTTCTTGTTGGTGGAGGAAGTCAAGCAGGTTTGCCCGATTTCGTATCCGGTTTCCTTGATATACCACATTTTTATTACCTTAATCAATGTTTAAACGACGAAACAAACTTCATAATCAGAAACACTGCAAATCTGGAACCAACATGGGATTTCAAAGATCCGAATGGAATTTCTATCCTCACTGATCCGATGAACCCTTTACATGTATTTAGTGAACCTGAAACATATAATGTTGTTTTAACAGAGACTTATGATGGAATAGATTATGTTTTTTCTGAGTCCGTTATCATAAACCCTCTTCCATCCATTGAAATTGGTCAGGGTTCGGATATCATTTATATTCTTCCCGGTTCATCAATAAGATTGGATGCTGGTGAAGGCATGGATGTTTATTCTTGGAATCCGGGAGGAAGCACAGGTCAATATCTTGACGTAAATGAAGAAGGAGAATACATAGCAACAGTTACCGACTTTAATTGTTGTACAAATTCAGATACTGTTCAAATAAAGTTTGCTTCATTATCATATCCCACTGCTTTTAAACCGGGTAGTTCAGTTACTGAAAATAGTACCTTTGGAGTAGTTGGAAACCTTGAAGCAATATCTAAATATCAGGTTAGAATTTTTAATCGCTGGGGTCAAATGATATTTGAAACTGATAATCCGCTGGAAGGTTGGGATGGAAATCAGGATGGATCACCAGCACCACTAGGTACTTATATTTACTCATCTGTTTTCACAAGTTTTGAAAGCGGCATTCAATCAAGCATTGATATAAAAAATACTGGTACAGTAACTCTCATCAGATAGTATCTTTTATTAAATTGCCATTGTTTTATTAACCACAAAGTTTATTATTTTGAATTCATCTGCAAAACAAATAGCGGCAAATCTTAACGTTGCCGAGTGGCAGGTCAATAACGCCATCGATTTAATTAAAGAAGGTGCAACTATACCATTTATTGCACGTTACCGTAAAGAGTTTACAGGTGAGCTAACCGATATTCAGCTTATTGAAATTCAAAAACAATGGGATCGTATTCTTGTTCTTGACGAAAGAAAAAAAGCAGTACTAAAATCACTTGATGAACATGGCTTTATTAATGATGATCTTAGGAATAAGATTGGCTTAGCCCAAACAATTGCTGAAGTTGAAGATATTTATCTGCCATATAAACCTAAGCGAAAAACACGAGCAGTAATTGCACGTGATAGGGGTTTAGAGCCTCTTGCGAAGATGATTATGTCAGAAAATGTGAATAATGTTGATGAAGCAGCACGAAGATTTATTTCTGACAAGCTTGGAGTTTCTGATTCTGATGATGCACTTGCTGGTGCTCGCGATATTATAGCTGAATGGATTAGTGAGTATCAATGGGTTCGTCAAAAACTCAGATTACAGTTTGAGAAATTTAGTAGCATCAGCTCAGTATGTGTTAAAGGCAAAGAAGAGGATGGTGCGAACTATAGTAGCTGGTTCGATTGGTCGGAGAACGCTGGCAAGGCTCCTTCACATAGAATACTTGCAATGTTTAGAGGCGAAAAAGAGGATTTTCTAAAACTGAAAATAGAGCCTGATAAAGATAATGCCATCGAGCAGCTATCATCACGGTTAATTAAAAATAGCAATCCAGCATCAGAGCAAAAAAAAACTTGCAATCATAGATTCTGTAAAACGTTTAATATTCCCATCCCTTGAAACAGAAATGCGTACTCTGCTTAAAGACAAGGCCGACGAAGCATCAATTAAAGTATTTGGTGATAATCTAAGTCAATTGCTTCTTGCTCCGCCTATGGGCCAGAAAAGAGTTCTGGCTATCGATCCTGGATTCCGCACAGGTTGTAAAGTTGTTTGCCTCGACAAAAATGGAAAACTATTGCATAATGACACCATCTATCCTCATCCGCCCCAGCGCGAATCAACGATGGCGATAAAAAAAATTAATAATCTCGTCGACTCACATAATATTGAAGCAATTGCCATAGGAAATGGTACTGCAGGTCGTGAAACAGAGATGCTAATTGAGCGTATTAAATTTAACCGCGATATTATTGCGGTGTCAGTTAATGAAGATGGAGCATCGGTTTATTCAGCATCTGCGGTGGCACGTGAGGAATTCCCGGAATATGACATAACAGTACGTGGAGCTGTTTCAATTGGAAGACGCCTGCTAGACCCACTTGCCGAACTTGTGAAAATTGACCCTAAATCAATTGGTGTTGGTCAATATCAGCACGATGTAAATCAAAAATTACTTAAACAAAGCCTGCAATCAACTGTTGAACTATGTGTTAACAAAGTAGGTGTTGACCTAAATACTGCTAGTAAAGAACTACTAACATACGTTTCGGGATTAGGACCAAAAATTGCTTCTCAAATTATTGAATACAGAAATAATAATGGAGATTTTAAAACTCGCGAAGAATTATTAAATGTTCCCGGACTGGGTAAAAAAGCTTATCAGCAGGCAGCAGGATTTTTAAGGATTAAAAACGGAGAAAATATTCTTGACTCAACTGCCGTTCACCCTGAGCATTACGATGTTGTTAAGAATATTGCCAAAAAACGTAAATTAAAATTGGAAGAGCTAATTGGCGACAAACTACTTCGATCCTCCATTAATCTTGATGAGTTTGTAAATGATTATATTGGACTAATTTCGTTGAAAGATATACTTGATGAGCTTGAAAAACCAGGTAGAGATCCAAGGAAGAAATTCGTAACCTTTAAATTTGACAGTCATATTAAAAGTATTGGTGATATATCTAATGGAATGGTATTACACGGAACCGTGACAAATATAACTGCATTTGGAGCATTTGTTAATTTGGGAATTCATGAATCAGCATTACTTCACAAAAGCCAGATTGCAAATGAGTATGTATCGAACCCGGCTGAGTATTTACGTATAAATCAACAAGTAATGGTTAAGGTTATTGAAGTTGACATTGAAAGAAAAAGAATTGGACTGAGCATGAAAGATGTGAAACAAGATTAGAAATCTATCTTCAATTGCAAGTGGTAATTAAATGTTTTTCGATGATATGGCGTTAAACCATATTTTTGAATTGCTAGTTTATGCTGCATGGTTGGATAACCTTTATTTGTATTCCAGCCATAATACGGATGCTTACAGTGGGCTTCAATCATATAATCATCACGATAGGTTTTAGCTAAGATTGAAGCCGCCGCAATGGATAAATACTTTCCATCACCTTTAATTATACATTCATAATTAATATTTTGATAAGATTTAAATCTATTACCATCTATAAGCAGTAGCTCAGGTTTGATTATTAATTTATCCAACGCCCGATGCATTGAAAAAATGGAGGCAACAAGTATATTTACTTCATCAATTTCAACTGGTGAATAGGAGGCTACTGACCAGGAAAGAGCATTTCTCTCAATTTCATCCCGAAGTTTATATCTTGTTTTTTCGTTAAGTTTTTTCGAATCGTTAAGCAATTCATTTTTATAATCCTTCGGAAGAATTACAGCAGCAGCATAAACAGGGCCTGCAAGGCATCCCCTACCCGCTTCATCACACCCAGCTTCGATAAGCTTTTTTGAAAAACTACTTAATAACATATGATTATGCCCCCAATAAGTCGATAATTAAGTGTACATATTGATTAAGAACAATAAGAATTGTAAGTAAAGTTAAAGTAAAATTATACCAGCGCAGTCTTTTTACATTGCTCAACCAGTTACCCACCAACAATGCTGAAGGAATGCACAATAATAAAAGAGATGCAATAGATTTAGTAAAAACAACCAGAATTATAAAAACAACCAATAACAAAACTATCGTTATTAAAAGATTTCGCCTGAGGTTTATATTCTTTTCGTTTAACTTTCCGGCAATACCCAACACTGATATAATTACCAATAATGTTAGTATCACCAATACAATCATCTCAATAGGACTATCAGTGAACATAAGCATCAGATCAATTTTCAGGGAGTTAAACAATACATATGATTCTTCCAACATAATATCCAATGCATAACAAATGGTTAGTAAAAAAAAATATGGTAGTGTAACTCCAATTATTGTAACAACAAGGTTTCTCCAGGTTACTATACGATGAATAAAAATGGATAACCAGATAAATGCAAATAGAAGTATTAAAGGTGTATAAAATAAAGATGCAATTCCAAGTAGAAATGAAGCATTAAATATTAAGGGGATAGTATTTTTTGTGTATGGTAATTGCATTAAGTTTCCCCAAACAAATATTAGTATTAGGTTAATCCAGATAATTGGATTATTGTGATATTCTTCTACTAATGCACTTGAAAATACTATAAATAAGGCTATTACAAGTGTGCTAACCTTACCCACTAACCCACTATCAATTGCATATTTATTTAGCAATATTGCAGAAAACAATGTTAGAAGAAATGATATAATGGTTAGAAAATAATTGTTTTGTGGGAAGATCTCCGTAAGTAGATTATAAGCATAGCTGGGTACCCCTGAATAACCGGTTGGATACAACAATGACGGCAACCAAATTATTAGTCCTAAAAAAAAAGTAAGAAGATACCTTGAGATATAACCTGTGCTTAAAAACCTTATCATTTATTTATTATCAAATTGAACCAGATCAAACCCTATATCCCTTCTTTCATACTTACCTTCAAAGTTAATCAAATCAACATTTGCATATGCCTTTTTGAGTGCGCTACTCATATTTTCACCCATAGCAGTAACAGCAATAACCCTTCCTCCACTTGTTTTTACTGAATTATTTTCAATATCGATTGCTGTACCTGCATGAAATAGTATGCAATTATTTACATTATCGAGCCCTTTTATAACCTTACCCTTTTCATAATTTTCCGGATAACCTACTGACACCAACATAATTGCTGCAGCTGTCCTGTTATCAAACTCAATTTTAGTATTCTTAAGATTGCCTTTTGCTGTTGCGTCAAACAAATCCACCAAATCCGTTACAATTCTTGGGATTACTGATTCAGCTTCAGGATCACCCATTCTACAATTATATTCAATTACATATGGGTTACCTTCAACATTTATAAGTCCAAAGAAAATAAATCCTTTATAAACAATACCATCATTGGAAAGGCCATTAACTGTTGGTTTAATAATTTGATCCTCTACTTTTTGCATAAACTCAGCATTTGCAAAAGCCACTGGTGAAATTGATCCCATACCTCCTGTATTCAGTCCCGTATCTGATTGGCCAATTCGTTTGTAATCCTTTGCTTCGGGGAGAATAACATAATCTTCACCATCTGTAAGCACAAAAACCGATAATTCGATACCACTCAAAAATTCTTCAATTACGACGCTTTTTGAGGCGTCACCAAATTTATGCTCCGATATCATTGAGGTAAGCTCGGCTTTTGCATCTTCGGCACTATCAATTATCAATACTCCTTTTCCGGCGGCAAGACCATCGGCCTTTAATACATAAGGAGATGTTAAACTATCAATAAATAAATGACCTTCGTTTATATTGGATGAATCAAATGTTTGGTATGCAGCAGTTGGTATATTATTTTTAGCCATAAAATCTTTGGCAAACGACTTACTACCTTCCAATTTAGCCCCATCTTTTGATGGACCAATAACAGGAATATCTTTTAATACGGAATCAGCAACAAAAAAATCATAAATACCATCAACTAATGGTGCTTCCGGGCCAACAATAACCATATCAATTTCATTCTCTATAACAATAGTTTTTATTCTATGAAAGTCATCAAGATCAACTGGGATATTTGTCCCAACATTTCTGGTACCTGCATTACCTGGTGCAATATATATGTTTTTTACTTTTTTGCTTTGAGCAATTTTCCATCCAATAGCATGCTCCCTTCCTCCACTACCTAGTATAAGTATATTCATTTGAGTATAATTTAGTTTTGGTTATTGTCGTTTGTTTTAAGTATAGATTGCCACAAACTTTCCGAAGTCTTTTCCCATGAAAAATCCGCTCTCCTTTTTCTTCCCTTCTCAACTAATGAATTCGCAAATGCTTTATCTGACGAAATTTTGTGCATTGCGTCTGAAATTTGTTCTATGCTTGACGGATCTACCAACAAAGCCGCATCGCCAGATATTTCGGGCATCGATGTAACATTGGAGGTTATAACAGGCACTTCAGCATTATATGCTTCAATTATAGGAATTCCAAACCCTTCAAATACTGATGCATAAACAAGAGCTATAGCTGACCCCACTACTTTACTAAGGTCATCAGGCTCAAGCCTTCCCGTAAAAATAACATCGGTTTTATATTTCATTTTCACATAAACTGACTTTATCTCTTCCGACCAATACATTTTTACACCTACAACAACAAATTTAGCATTTGTTTTATACCTATCCTTATACTGATCAAAAGCTTTAAATATGTTTTGTAAATTCTTACGGGGATTAAGTGCTCCAACGAAAACGAAATAGTCGTTCCCACCAGTAAACTTTTCTTTTATTGATTTAATATCTTCTTTATGGATGGGTTTAAATAACTCATTGGCTCCATTGTATACCACATCAATTTTGTTAGGGTCGATGCCATACTGTTTAATAATATCATTTTTTGAAAACTCAGAAACCGTTGCTATTCGTTTAGCTTTTTTTGCATATCGAGGAGTAAAATAAGTATAGTACTTCCTAACCAGCCACTGCATATGTTCAGGAAAGTGCTCAAAATTTAAATCATGAATAACTATTAAGTCCGAATATTTTGAAGCAAGTGACAAATAAGCATCAGGAGAAACAAATACATCAGGATTAATCTTCTTCAGGGCTCTTGGTAATGATATCTCAAACCAAATATAATGCAAAATTGGATGACGAGCCGGGGGGCCGATAACAACTGGTGTAACGTTATCAGCAAAAATAAACTCATCATTAGTTGGCCTGTCGAAAATAAAATAGAATTGATGCTCGGGATGCGATAATACAATACGCTTTAAGGATTCATAGGTAAACCAGCCGATACCCTCCAATTTATTTTTTAATAACAACCTTGTATTTACCGCAATTTTCAATCTTTTTCCTTAATTAGTGATGTGGCAAATATCCTAAAAAAAACTCAGACCCGCTTATTAAGAAAATTAAAAAGGTAATAACATCCAACTCCAATAACAATACCAAGTATTGCTCCAACAAAAACATCGGTAGGGTAATGAACCCCAAGGTACACTCTACTATAAATTATTAAAATTGCATAAATCGACATAACCGGCCAAATCCACCTATGTTTGCCCCTTAGTAACAAAATAATAAACGAAGCAACAGCAAAGCTATTGGCTGCATGAGATGAAACAAATCCATACTTTCCGCCACAAGCTTTAACAAGATTCAATAGCCCTTGTAAGTCTTCCTCATAACAAGGCCTTAATCGTTGAAAAACATTTTTAAACAGGTGAACTGATGTTTGATCAGCAATTAAAACAACTAATGCAACAATCACTAAAACCAACCATGTTTTTTTTCTAAAATCAAGTATTATAATGTAGAGCAGAAGTAGATATAGTGGTGCCCAACCTAGCTTTGAGCTTACAAATACCATTATAATATCAAATACCTGATTATTAAACCCATTAATTAATAATAAGAGTTCCCTATCAAGCGTTGCAATATATTCAAGCATATGTGATTATTTTATCTGGAATAAAATAGTTATCCCATACTGTTAGAATACAATATTATTGAACTTGTATGTAGGGGCAACAATTTTACTATTCACCTCCATTAACTGCTTTCATTTTTTGATCGAAATAGTATGAATTATAAGGATCGCGTCGCATCAAAATATCTATATATTGAATTGCCCTTTTATATTTACCCTTACTCATATATTTCTCCATTTTTTTTATGTAATACTCATCGCCATTACATAAAAACCCCGGATTATCAGCTTCCAACACAAGTAGTGCATCCTCAGTATTGGTTTCAGTACCCTTTAGAGTAAATTGTATTGGGACTTCAAAACGTGTATACTTATCATCATTACAAGTATTCCAATGTCCTTCAATACTTGTGAAAAACGACGATATCTCATTATCAATTCCGTAGCCAAGTGGTGTTTTAATTTTCAGCTCATAAACTTCTCCTTCGCAATTTACCCTAAACGAAACCAGGGCAATTCCCACAATACAATTTCCAACAGCCATTGGTGGATAAGTTACAGTTTGAATAAACATCTTTTCGAAGGTGTAAAAGCCCCCCTTAAATCTATAGTTTAACAACTTAATCAAATTATCCTTGCGTGCTTGAGCAATAGAAATAGATTCCTGACTATATAATTGACATCCTATTCCTGAAACAATAATAAAAACAAATAATAATATTGATTTCTTCATTATATACTTACTATTGATTAAAATGGTAAAACTAATTCCTTTTACTAAGAACTTCTTTTATATCACACAATAATTGTTTGGTCCTTTTTAGAGTAGAAATAACATCAAGTTCATCGATGGTGTCATCTTCTTTTCTTTTATTAAGATAATCATTAACTCCTTGAATTGTCATTCCTTTCACCTTAACAAGATGATATACTATTTCAATATTATCAATATCTTTTTTTGAGTAATATCTGGTTCCTTTTTCGTTTTTCTTTGGCTTAATAAAAGCAAATTCCCTTTCCCAATACCTTATCAAGGATGTATTTACGTTGAACTTTTTAGCTACGTCACCTATTTTAAAATAAATCCTTTCAGCCATGATTTAATAATTAAAGGTTAATCAAGTGATTGATTAGGAAGCTTTGATAATGTTAGAATGGTTTCGAATTCATCTGGCGATAAGTCGTTAAAGAAGTAGTATATAGGATTTATTGTACGATTATTTTTCCTAACCTCATAGTGCAAATGTGGAGCAGTAGATTTACCGGTATTCCCAACTGTAGCAATTATCTGACCTCGATTTACTATTTCTCCTTTTTTTACCTTTATGTCTTTAATATGAGCATAAAACGTGCGATAACCATAACCGTGATCGATAGTTACAGTATTGCCATATCCTCTACGCGAATGGTTAGTTTTAACAACCCTACCTGCGCCGCTCGAATAAATAGGAGTTCCCTGAGGAGCACTAAAGTCAACTCCTGCATGGAATTTATTAATTTTATATATCGGATCGATTCGATATCCGTAATAGGAGGATAATCTTTTTAGTTCTTTATTATTTACAGGTTGAATCGCAGGAATACAAGCCAACATTTTTTCTTTATTCCGTGCCATCTCGTATACATCATCAAACGACTTCGACTGAACATAGAGCTCGCTGGCTAGTTTGTCAAGTTTCCTCGCTGTTTCAATCAACAATTCCGAATTGTTATATCCTTCAAGTTTTACATATCGGTCTACACCTCCATAACCTGCCTGCCGTTCTTCAATCGATATGGGTTCAGCTTCGAAAATAACCCTATAAATATTATCATCTCGGTCAGCCATTTCATCAACAAGTTCCTGAAGGTTTACGAGCCTGTCGTTCATGATCTGATACTGGAGTTCATATTGAGAAATTTCGCTCTTCAACATTCTTTCTTTTGGCGATTCAAAAAACGTATAAGAGCCTATGATCAATGCTATTGAAAATGCCAAGGCTGTTATCAGGAAGAGTAATCCACGAAATATTCTTAGTAGTGATGAAGTTTTCGATTCTTCATATGACAGTGACTTATTGTTAAAAATGTACTTTTTCTTTGCCATAATACCCCAGCTTAAAATGCGAAATTAATTATTTAGGCTAAATTTGCAATCTTTTAATAATAAAAGTTTCAACAACAGAATGTTAACTATTTGAATATGAAGTCAATTGATATACGAAAAGCTTTCCTCGATTTTTTCGCTAGCAAACAACATAAGATTGTGTCATCAGCTCCCATGGTTGTTAAAAATGATCCTACCCTAATGTTCACCAATGCTGGCATGAATCAGTTTAAGGATCTTTTCCTTGGCAATGCACCAATTATTACATCAAGAGTTGCCGATACTCAAAAATGCCTGAGAGTAAGTGGTAAGCACAATGATCTTGAGGAAGTTGGTCACGATACCTACCATCATACAATGTTTGAAATGCTAGGTAATTGGTCGTTTGGTGATCCCATTGGTGGCGAGGGTGGTTATTTTAAAAATGAAGCCATCGACTGGGCATGGGAACTTTTTACAGAAGTATATAAAATTGACAAAGAAAGTTTATATGTGACTATTTTTGAAGGTGACGATAGTGATGGCCTTTCGGAAGATAGTGAAGCACGCAATATATGGAGAAAATATCTTCCAGAGGATAGAATATTACTTGGATCAAAAAAAGATAATTTCTGGGAAATGGGTGATACCGGACCATGTGGCCCTTGTTCTGAAATCCATATTGACATAAGACCAAAAGAAGAAAAAGCAAAAATTTCCGGACGTGAACTTGTAAATATGGATCATCCAGAAGTTATCGAAATATGGAATCTTGTATTTATTGAATTTAATCGTCTTTCGAGTGGCGAATTGCAACCTCTTGCAGCTAAACATGTTGATACGGGTATGGGATTCGAACGTTTAGCGATGGTGCTTCAGGGAGTTAGGTCTAATTATGATACTGATATTTTTACTCCAATCATAAGTGAAATTTCAAAACTATCGGGAATTAAATACAGCAGCAATAACGAGTCGGATATCGCCATGCGGGTGATTGCTGACCATTTAAGGGCTGTATCTTTTGCAATTGCTGACGGACAATTACCATCTAATACTGGAGCTGGCTATGTTATTCGAAGAATATTACGACGTGCAGTTAGGTATGGTTTTACGTTTCTCGATTTTGATGCCCCGGCGTTATACAAATTACTTCCTGTGCTTAACGATCAAATGGGAGAAGTATTCCCTGAATTACGAACTCAACTCGACTTTATAAGTCAGGTTATTAAGGAAGAAGAAGTTGCATTCCTAAGGACTCTTGCCCATGGGATTAAAAAATTTGACAGCTATATTGAGAGCAATAAAGAAAATAAAGAAGTTGCAGGTGATTTTGCATTTGAGCTATATGATACTTTTGGATTCCCTATCGATCTAACTCAACTTATTGCTCGCGAAAAAGGGATGACTGTTGATATGGAAGGATATAACACCGGATTGGATGCACAAAAAGCTCGATCCAGAAAAGATGCTTCGGTGGACACTGGTGATTGGACAGCAGTTAATGATTCGAATAAGGAATCAATATTTGTTGGATTTGATTCCCTTGAATCTATCTCGAATATTAAGAAATTCAGAAAAGTTACAAAAAGCAAACAAACATACTTTGAAATTATCCTTGATAAAACTCCTTTCTATGCTGAATCGGGTGGTCAGGTTGGAGACACGGGAACATTAACATCAGCTAATGAGGTATTGAAAGTTATTGATACTAAAAAGGAAAACAATCAGATTGTGCATATTGTTTCCTCAGAACCAAAAAATCCGGAAAGCGAATTCAAAGCAAAGGTTAACGAGAACAAACGAAGACTAACTACAGCCAATCATAGCGCTACTCACCTCATGCATTCCGCACTTAGACAAGTACTTGGAACTCATGTTGAACAAAAAGGATCACTAGTAAATGACGAACGACTTCGTTTCGATTTTTCACATTTCGGTGGCATGAGCGAGGGTGAAATAAAGGAAGTAGAAAAGATCGTAAATAATAAAATACGCGAAAATATTATAACCGATCTTGCGCAAGATGTGCCCATGAATGATGCCATTGAAATGGGAGCCACAGCTTTGTTTGGTGAAAAATATGGTGAAAAAGTCAGAGTTGTAACTTTTAATCCGGAATTTTCTATTGAGCTATGCGGAGGAACGCATGTTAGAGCAACTGGTAATATTGGTTTTTTTAAGATAGTTTCAGAAAGTGGAATTGCCGCCGGAGTTCGTCGAATTGAAGCTGTTACCGGAGCAAAGGCTGAAGATTATGTTTACACTCAAGTTGGAACGTTGAATTCAATAAAGAGTTCATTTAAGAATCAACCAAATACTTTGCTTGCTGTAAACAATATTATAGATCAGCATAATAAACTACAAAAGGAAATCGAAAGCCTGAATAAAAAACAAGCTCTTCAAATTTCTGATTCTTTACTAAAAAATGCAGAAATTATTTCCGGAATAAAATTTATTGCTACAATTGAAAAACTTGATGTTAACCAGGCAAAAACTCTTGCACAAAAACTTCGCTCAAGCGGTAATGATATAATGACAATTATTGCAACCAAAAACGATGATAAGGTAAATCTTACTATTTCGATTTCTGATGAACTTGTTGCTTCAAAAGGACTGCATGCCGGTAATATCATAAGAGCAATATCGATTAATATCAAAGGTGGTGGTGGTGGTCAGCCATTTATGGCTACGGCCGGAGGAAAAGATGCAAGTGGTATTGAAGCCGCCTTTGAGGCAGCAAGGGAGATGATTAAATTAGGGAATTAATTAATAATTTATATTTGATTCATTATCAGTTAATAAAGTTCAATTGTTTCTCATAAGAAAATAAAAAAAGTGCGTAAATGAAGTATTATCTTCCATTTACGCACTTTTTTTATGCATTACATTAACTACATACTACTGCAAATTCAGTGCAGAAACATAAGCGTAAAACGATTCTTCCAATTCCTTGGATAATTCTTCCTGCTTATTTTGGCTTGTTAACTGAACAAGTCGTTGCATTACAGCCATAGCTTCCTGAATCTCATTTTGATATTCCGCAGTAAATTTATCACTTAGGGATGTGTAATATTGTAAATCTTCTTCATGTCTGAGTGCAATTTGCTTTACAAGATCGTTTGCTTTTTCAGTTGCTCCTGCCTTGTAATAGAAATCAGCCCAAGAAATCATAAAATAGTCGAATGGAAATTTTTCGGCTGGGAATAATTCAATCCCTCGATCTAGCACCTTTATTACGCTATCATATTTCCGCTCCATTAAAAGTGTTTGTGCAAGTCGAACATAGTTCTGTTTTGCCATGCCTGAATTACGATCACTTTCTCGATCAACAATAACACCATCTTCATTTAACCTGCCCCAAGTTACATTTTCATCCATAAGAACTTCATATGTCCTATCAGCATTAACTCCTCCAATTTTACTCATAAAATTAGTGGCAATTGTCGGTTTAAACCTATATACAACACCTTCTAAATGGCAATATTTATCAACCCCAAGAACTTTAGCATGACTATTTGGATTTGCGAAATATACTGGACGTTCCCAATTATTTGTGGCTATTAAATCGAGCAACATCAAATCATTTCTAAACAATCCACTCTGACGTATTGGCCATTCCATTGAATCTACAATTTTAGCAGTATCTTCTATTGGAACCAATCCGGAAGCTACAACAGCATCCTTATCAATCTTGTATGTCAGTTTTTTTGATGGCAGATAATCAATCCAATCACCATTTTGCAATGGAACACGTGTAGCTTTATTATCATCCTCAATAAAGGCAATGGCATCAATTAAACCAGCTTCTTCTACACGTTCAAATACAGGGACATACCCTCCTTTTTTCTTGTAAAAATCCTGACTTATCGTAAGGGGTAATCGCTCAGAATCATAAACTTTCCTGCCCATCTGGCTAACATACCAATCACCAGATGATAGCATATAATTTACAACCCTTACATCTGTACGATAATTTTCAACTTCCTGCACATACCAAAGCGGGAAGGTATCGTTATCACCATT
>JABMPH010000415.1 GCA_013203805.1 Bacteroidota bacterium
CGAAAATCCTTCTTTAGCTGTTAATTTAACATAATATGCTCCTGCCGCCAAATCTATTATATTAATATCTAATTTATTTGATGACAATTTCATATTGTACAATATCTGGTTTAATATTCTATAATTACCACCTAAGATACGTTTAGGAAGAGCTCGATAAAAAATATCAGTTCGCTTCCATTGTAAAACTACTAATTAATTCTTAAAGTGAAATTTGACTTTTCATAAATTATATTGAAAAAACTAATGTCTACGAGAAGACGGTTAGCTTATGGACAGTTGACCTTAAATCTTATCAAGATCTATCTTAAAATCATATGACTTTCTACGTGGGCAATATGGAAGGATTATCTCTTCTGTGTCATCCTCATAACTTGCTTCAGCACAATCTGTTGGATCACAACACGTATGACATACCCTCTTATAAGCTCTAAAATCCTGTAATTCAACATCGGGCGACAGGAAGTCATCTTTCACAGGTTCAACTCTAAGTAAGTCAGTGCTGAGGTATTTTTTATTACTGTCGGGAAAAATGGTAACTACTACCGAATCTTTTCCAAGTTCGTTTTGAATTTTTAAAGCACCAATTAAATTCGCTCCAGATGATATTCCAACACCAATACCCAGAATATTAGCTAGTTTCTGGGCCATAATTATTCCGTCACCATCATCAACCTGAACTATTGAATCGAGTTTGTTGAGCTCAACAATAGCCGGGATAAATTCATCGGATATACCTTGTATTCGATGTTTTCCAACTTTATATCCTGTAGTTAGTGTAGGTGAGTTTGCCGGTTCCAAGGGATGAACCTTAATATTACTATCTTTTTCCTTTAAAAATTTTCCAACTCCCATTATAGTCCCACCTGTACCAACACCTGCAACAAAAGCATCAGGTTTTATATACCTATATTTTAGCTGCCACCAAAACTCCGGTCCCGTAGTAAGGTAATGAGCCTCGGCATTATTTCTATTAACAAACTGACTTGGTAGAAATGCACCATCAATTTCTTTTGCCATGTTTTCGGCCATCTCAATACTTCCAACAAACCCACCTTCTTCCTTACTTACTAGTCTTATTTCGGCACCAAAACTTTTGATCAGATTTTTTCGTTCATCACTCATCCAGTCGGGCATAAATATTGTAACCGGATGACCTAAGGCCCGACCAATTGCTGCTATGGATATCCCAGTATTACCACTAGTAGCTTCAATTATTCTGGCACCGGGAATCAATGTTCCATTTGAAATAGCCATACTGAGTATATGAAAAGCCATTCTATCTTTAATGCTACCTGTCATATTCATGTTCTCGGCTTTTGCATAAATCTTTCGGTCTTCACCTTTATACTTAAGGTTAATTTCCAATAATGGTGTATTCCCAATCAAACTTGACAATCCTATTATTCTCTTCTCGAAAGCATTCATATGGCCCTAATTTAACTATTATCTGATAAAGATTTATATGGGGCTAAAAGTATATAAATATGATTATGAAAATATGGAGCGTTCTAATTTATAAGCTTTACAAATTATTTTATTTGCCTGATTATCTGTATATTATAGCGGGTATGAAATATATCATACTATGAAAGATGGGTATTATTCAGCTATCTGTCAAATTTAATCTTTAAACCACCAATTATCCATAACCCTGGTTGTTTTACATTTCCAATATCATAGTATTTTTTGTTTAGCAGATTTGATCCACTTATACTAAACTCAATATTTTGTAATACGTATAGTAGCTTTAGGTTTAATAAGAAAACAGTAGCATATGGGGTTTCAATTCCTGTACTATAATCAACATAGGAACCATTTCTTTTTTGAAGAGTAGTTGTCCAGGAAGCTTTCAGATTCTTTATGATACTATGACTTACAAATAAATTGACATTGTGTTTTAAAAAGTCCAAAGCATAAAGTGAAATAATATCATTATTGTTCTTTTCGGAGTTCAGCCATGAATACTTAATTCCAGCATAGTTAATTAATCCTCTGTCGAATTGTTTATTTGCTGAAAAGGAAACCCCGTAAGTATTCAAACTTGATAGATTAGCACTTTGCCACTTTTCCTCAGGTGAGTACTTAATCCAATCAATAACACTATTCCCCATTCGATAGTAACTTGACAAAGAGGCATTAAAATCATTGTTGAAATATTTAATCCCGACTTCTGAACTAATTGATGTTTCAGGTTTAAGATTTGGGTTGCTGTTATTTGTTGGCCCTTGATAATAAAGATCGGTAAACGATGGTAAACGTATGGCATGATTCGCACTTGCATATACTTTGATACTATTGGTTACGAAATATCCCAAATCAATACCGGGTGAAATGTGCACTCCAAAATCATCGCTATAAAAAGCCAGCAACCCAACTGATGCTGATAACTTATCAATTGAATAGAATTGATTAATTGAAAAATTGGCATTATTTCTTGTTTTCGATTTGTTGTAATAACCATCAGAACCTCCAATAAAGATAGTATCCTTAATCGGTTCACCCAGTACATTGCTAACAATCTGCTCTGATTTTAAACCAATTGACAATGAACTGCTACCCAGTATAGTATTAAATCTAACCGTAGCATCTGCCCCAATTATATCAGTACGATGATAGTTATGACCCTTGTATGGATATAAACCATTTGGTGTTGGAAATCCCGCAGTATCAGTTTGATTTATATATAGTTCCCCCTGCTTTTCATACCAATTTTTATCTTCTCTAAAAAGCTCAAATCGATCAAGATTTCTTCTCCAGTAAGCATTGGTATTAAACTTGATTTTTGAACCCGTACTAAAAGATACGGATGAAAAATATGTTCGAATATGTTCATATTGATCAGGATATTTAG
>JABMPH010000416.1 GCA_013203805.1 Bacteroidota bacterium
TATCCCAGCTTTGAATATACACTGCTTATTCCGGAATAATATTTTTTTATACTATAATAAATTAGGTCATTATTAACTAAATAATAAAACATTGTGAAACCACTAGCCATTATTGCCGCAACTATCGTAACCATTGCCTTAATTTCATACTCGGTTGCTATCATCACCGAACAAAGGAAAAGAAAGGTTCTGAATCTTGTTCTGATATTTTTAACCCTTGGGGTAACATTGGATATTACTTCAACCGCAATGATGATCATTGTTTCGGAAAATAGTCCTTTTACCTTACATGGAATTATGGGCTATACTTCCCTTTCACTGATGTTAGTAGATGCCTTTTTGCTTTGGAAGCACAGAATTAAATTTGGCTCGGAGAAGGAAGTTAGTAAAGGTATCCACCTCTATTCAAGAGTCGCATATATTATATGGGTATTAGCCTATATTACAGGCAGTTTGCTGGTGGCATTAAAATAATTAAAATATTAATAGGTGGAGATAGACGCCCGCTTATTTTTCTTTAAGATTTCAATTTAGACAATTAGTGTAACCCCCAGGCCGGACAAAAGTCTCATAGCTTTTGTTTGGTTTGGGGTTTTTTATGTTCAATTGAATTCATCTTTTTGACTTTAAATACTTGTTTGAATGATAATAATGCAAGCCCTCCTTGCTTTGCTGGAACGGCTACGCGAAGGCGAGGCCGGGCTTGTGGGGGTATTCTATTGTTTATACCCCGGGTGGGACCGGGGCTAATCAAATATTACCACTCCGTGGTTTTTGGGGTTATTATTGTCTTAAAAATATATAGGAATGGATAGTATTGATGAACCACGAAGTTGTAACAATGGATTTGCCTCGGTCGACTTAGGGGTATAATGAGATACTGACGTCCAAAAGTTATGGATTTAAGGGCGACAATCATTTTAATAATATTAGAAAAGTTTAGTATAGCTTAACCGCGGAGCGGTTCAATTGGATTAGCCCCGGTCTCACCCGGGGCAATAAAATTACCCCAAAAACATCAGCCCCGGAGGGGGTGAACTTTAAGAGTTGGAATCAGGGCGAGGAGCATATATTAAAAAATAAAAGAGGTTGCCCCACTTTTAAGACAACCTCTTTTACGATATATTATCAATAATCTATTCCTCCAACTTACTATACTTCCGATCCTGCAACCACGCAAAAACCATTATCAGAATAACAGATAAAATAAATATCCATGCCCAAAGAGGGAATATTACGGCATCTCCGGAAGCGTAACTGTGCATTCCTTTCGTAAAGTAATAATTCACACCGATGAAAGTCATGAGCACTGTTCCGAATCCAAGAATAGCACCAGCATTGATAACAAAGGATTTTTTCAATCCGGGAATAAATCGGGTATGCAAAATAATTGTATATGTCATTATTATTATCAGCGACCAGGTTTCTTTTGCATCCCAGCCCCAGTATCGGCCCCAGGATTCATTTGCCCAAATTCCACCTAAGAAAGTGCCGGCCGTGGCTAATATTACTCCAATAATCATATTCAATTCATTGATGGAGCTTAATTCTTCTATAATTAGCTTAACACGTTTTGTATTCTTTTTAGTCTGGAACAAATTAAGTAACATATTAATACCTCCCAGCATAAATGCCAGTCCTAAGAAACCATAGCTAATAGTAATGGTAGCCACGTGAAAAATTAGCCAATAGGATTTTAAAACGGGTTGCAAGTTGGTTAATTGTGGATCATAGCTGCTGTGGCTTGATGTCTTTAATGTACAGAATGCAAACAATGCAGTAGCTGCAAGCGAAAGTTTTGAAGAACGAATAAATGAAAATCCTGACAATAATCCTGCCCAGGATACCAGAATAAGAGCTTCGTATCCATTACTCCATGGGGCGTGACCGGTAAGATACCATCTCAGGCCCATTCCAAAAGTGTGATAAATAAATGCCAGAGCCAGCACAGATATTAGTGCATACATAGGATACAGCACCAACTTGGATCTTTTGGCCGATAAATTGTCAACAAAGGCAAGAATTATCAGGACAAAACTCAATATACCATAGATATTTTTCAGTTTGATAAATATATCAGCTTCATTATAATAGATCTCTACATTGACCTTTGATTTGGATGGTAAAAGGTCTTTTGGTGTCAGTTGTCGTTGAATATTTCCAATATAACCAAGAACTTTATTGGCTTCAGCATAATCATTGCTTAGAGTAGCGCCCTTTAATTCAAATAAATATTTTTGATACAAGCTAAAATAGCTCAATCTGTTTAATTGAAGATCTTCATTTATAGCCTGAACAGGTCCGGTTAAAGGGAGATAAGCCAGAGAATCAGTCCAGCTCAACCAATGGGTATCAGCTATGCCTTGCTGAGGAAAAATTTTCATCATATCCCCCTGAAAAACCATATAGCAGATATTGATTCTTTCATCAA
>JABMPH010000417.1 GCA_013203805.1 Bacteroidota bacterium
CTTTAAAAGCACCATTTAAAAAACCGGTCTTTGCAAGGAACTCTCTTCAAAGATACTCCCGTTAGCGAAAATAATCAACTGATTTTTTAGTAGGGGAATGTTTGGTAACGGATGCGGCTATGGGCAGTGGCGACTTTCAGTCTGAGCTTCTGTCCAACGGACAGATGGTCTGATTGAAATCGTAGCTGTCCATGGAAAACGGACTAAGCCATTGCCTATAGGTGCTGTTGGCTAACGTAGTTGTTATTTTTTTTAAATGTTCTGTTTTTCCGAAACCCAAATTGCTATTTTCTGTCCCAAAACATTCTAATTTATCGATGAAAAGTCTCATGTCAAAATTTCTAAAATTAATCTGCCAGCAATTTTATTTTGTTTTTTTTTGTCACGATTTTGGCAAGTCCGATATTTTGCGAGTCCAAATACAACGAGTTTAATAATATTTGTGTCCGATTGTGGCAAGTCCAATATTATGTCACAGGAAAAACCCATTTTGTTTAAATTGTCACTTTATCTTTTATTCCACAACATTCAAAATGTTTCTCAAATTCCTTCGTGAATATTGTTCTGTTCCAAAATGCGCGTAGGCAAAAAAAACAAAATACGAGTTGGAATACGAACTTAATATTATTACGAATGTGACCTATGTTAGCCAACGGTTTGAATATGGTGCGTGCCGCACTTAATTTAATATTTTTCTTTGGCTTCTTAAATTTCAAACTTACTAATTCATTTTCTAAGTACTACTAACTGCGGCATGAACTATATTTTTTGTTGGCAGCTGGGCGTTTTTTTCTGGGTCGGGAAGGCAAACTTATTGACAAGTTTTGATTTTGGCGGTAGAGGGCTTTTCGAGTGACTTGGCAATGTGCTTGGCAGCGAAGCGTGGGCTTTTCTTGTCCATAATGTCTGATTAATTTTTGCAGTTTTATTTTAAACGAATTCAGTCCAAGATATTATTAATTCAAGTCCGATATCAATATGATTACCTGACCAACATTACAGTCCCTTCAACAACCATTGAATCCATGGGCTTTTGTCCAAATTTCTCATAAACAATACGGTAGACGTATGCGCCTAACATGCACGGACTGCCTTTATAAGTACCGTCCCAACCTTTGTTGATATCAGTAGTTTCAAAAACTCTTTGCCCCCAACGGTTATAAATGCTAAGATAGTATTTGTTTACATAATCGTATCTTGGTATTGCCCTGAAACTGTCATTTAGTCCGTCACCGTTTGGTGAGAAGGCATTTGGAAGGTAAAAAGGTGTACCTGACCAAAGGATTTGTATTGTGTCTGTTGATTTACAGCCTTCGAATGATGTAAGTTCAACACTGTAGTTGCCCATACTGTCGATTACGATTGTTTCCGAGGTTTCTCCTGTATTCCAAATGTAAGTTTCAGCACCATAGCCTGCTTCGAGGATAAAGCCGGGCTCAACCCAAAGGGTGTCGTATTCTGAAAATGCAATTTCGGGTGAAGGTATAACTATCACCTCCGTTTGTTTTGTTTCGGTGCAATTGGCTGTATCTATTACCTCCAGTGTATATGTGCCCTGCATACTTGTTTGTATACCTTTGATCAATATATATTCTTCATATGAGCTATAACCATGGGGACCTTCCCAGTGATAGAATACCTCACCACTTCCTCCATCTACAAATGCCCATATATTGACTTCATCGCCTTCGCAATAGCTATAACTGTTGCCAAGAATTATCTTTGGTCGGGCAAATATTCTCACTTTTCCCATTGTGTAATTTGCAGGTATCTCTTCGCCCAATTCGTTATAAAAATTACTCTCTCCGGGAGATGCTTCCCAGCTTATAACAGGATGGCCTTCTTCGTTACATTTAAATACCAGTTCCAATATGGTTGTATTGTCGGGTAATGTTAATGAGTTTACTCCTTCCCAATTGATATATATCTTATTATCATTGGTCTGCGTGGTTATGGTAATTCCATCTTCAAGCTCTTGAACAATATTATCATAGCCTACACATTGAAGTATTGTATTATCATATTCCAATACTGCATTAAATCGCTTAACATCCTTAAAGTCGCTTACTATAAGTGGGTTTGTTGCTGTATTACCTTCACAGGCATAACCATCGCCGGCCATGGCTTCTATTAGCTGGGTATTATGGTTTATTATCTCAACTGCAAATACAGTATCACAGTTGTAATTGTCTTTTACCCTGCATATGTATATTCCTGCCGAAAGACCAACAAAGTAACCGTTATCGTATTGGTAGTTTTGACCATTATTAATTGAATACCAAAGGCTATCGGCTGTGGTAGTTGCAGTGATTATTATTTCGCCATCGCTGTTATTATTTGTTTCGGGGGTTGTGGATATATCTGTTATTTGTGGTCCGGCAATATCCAGTATCTCTACCGGATTTAATCCATAAGGTGTTTCGCCATTTCCGGTTTCCTTTGCCCTGATGTAATAACTTCCCTGTTGCAAATTGGTAAACGTGTTATTGCTTTGCCAGTTTGTTCCGTTATCAATGGAATACTCAAAAGGACCACCACTTTGTGAGGAAGCATAAATAATTATTTCACCAATATCCTGCCTGCAATGAGAGTGTTTGATATCAACACTATCTATTACTATATTACCGGAACTTATGGTATAGGATTGGGAAAGGCTCACACATCCGTTCCCATCGGTTATCTCTAAATAATAATTCCCTACTCCAAGGTTATATAAATCGAGGGTGTTTCCCATTATATTTCCACTATCATCGTACCAGATAAATGATAGGGGTGGGATTCCGGTTACCTCAAGACCTGTTATACTGCCTGTTGTGCCACCTGCTACCGTAGGTTGTATCTGCAGGTTCTGTTCCTCGATTTGGGGGCTGGGATGCCAGCTAACATGTATGGTATCATAACCCGAACAGCCTGATGAATTGGTAATACGAACCATGTAATTACCTGTATCGCTTACTGTTATTTCGTATTTGTCGGGGCCAAAAGCTATGGTAGCTGTATCGTTACTCCATGTATAGTTACCTGTTATATTACCTGCATTTAAAGTTAATTGTGTGCCCTTGCATATAATGGTATCGTTGCCAAGGTTGGGTGTTGGCGATGGCAGTACTGTTACCACCCGTGAGGTTTCCTCGGTGCGTAATCCAAATGGGGCAGAGGGATCGTTGTATTTTACAGTGGTGTGTACCTCGTATTCGCCATCTGCATTAAATATATGCTCCGGGCTTATTTCTGTTACCGTGGGGCTTCCATCACCAAAATTCCATGTTATTTCTAATGGGTTAATAAAGTTGGGTTTAAATTTTATTGGTGTACCCGAGCAACTACCTTCCCATTCAAAACGGTAAAGGTAATCGAGCATTATGTTTTGAAAGAAAATAGAGATGGTTTGATTTGCAAAAGTTAAGGCATTATTCTGAAAATCACAGGCAGTACCTCTTTCCCAGGGCCTGTTTATTACTCCAATTTTATTGCCATATTCATAACCATACTCACTAGTACCATATATCCTGCCATCCCTGGCAAGTTGTAATCCACAGGCCTGACCATTACCAATGAAAATTTCTGATTGCTTAAACTGAGTAGAATCATCAATATATTGCATATCATATTGGAATAACTCATAACGAATAGGAAGTACATCATTATCATTAAAATATGTTAGATATAACAGTTTTGAATCGGGTGAAAACTCAACAGCCCAGGGTTCGCAATCCCCATCATTAATAATCCGCCCTATACTGAATAAATGATCTATTTCCCCTGAATTTGCATCAAAACTGCAAATATCAAAAGTAGTGGTATTAACTATAAAGTTATGTTGATACCCACTAGCAGATACTAAGTACTTCTTATCGGGAGAGATTTTCATATTGCCTTCACTAATGTCATAAACAGGACAACTTATTTCACTCACCACAGGGTCAGTATTTAATCCTCCAGAAGTTAGTAAATATGACAAATATGCCTCATTCATAGAACCCCCTTCGGGAGGAAAAACATATGTAATAATCCAGATATCCCTGTTATTACTATGTTTTGCTGCCGTTATTTTTTCGAAGGCAAAATCTCCCATATTAATTTCAATGTTTTTGTAACTTGCTTCAACACCTCCAAATCCATCATCCAAATTCATGTTAACTATTGAATAATGAAACCTTTTAGGATATGCCAGTATTCCAACACTAAACAAATAGTACCTATTACTATTTCCAGGATCAGGAACAATTAATGCTCCCTGGTCTGCTCCATTATGCCCGATAATATTGTCTCCATTTTGCATTATATCACCATTACGGTTCCAAATAGTTGTACCTGAAAAACTAAAAAGAAAATTACCCAAGGAATCACTCATAGTGGCATTTGACCTGTTTGAGTAATGGGCAATACCTCCCAGTGCAACGGGGTTGCCACTGTTAAAATCAATCCCGTTATGAAAACCAAAATGCCAGATATTGGCTTCGTTTTGGGCTTTTGATGTAAAACTTAATAATATAAAAAAAAGAAGGATAAATGCTTTTTCTTTCATTGTGAAGGTAAAAGTAGTGCAATTTGGATTAAAGACAAATACTCTCCAGTTTGAACTATAAATTTTCATATATGCTTTTAAAGTTTGGCAAAAGATATTATTAATTCGAGATTTGGACTATTCCAATATTTATTTTTATCAAAGTAGAAATGCTTGTTATGCATTCGCAAGTTATAAAGTTATAATCAGTAATACTATGCAATATTGTTTTATGAGTGAAGGCAAAAATTTAAGCTGTTTTGGCTTTTGGGTCGATTTTGCGTGTCAGAGAAAAGCCGAAAGTGCTTAAATGTGCGGTGGGTTTTCGCCTTGCTGCCAACGTACTGCGCTATGCTGCGTAGCGCATTAA